>CAZHVC010000345.1:0-2623 GCA_964535765.1 uncultured Ignavibacteria bacterium
GAACATGGACCGTCCGGTGACCGCCAACGCGTTTACCCGCCTTTTGGCGGCCGGGGGAATTGAATCAATGAATCGTCTCACCATGCCGACTCCGTTCTCTATCTGCGGAAATTCATCGTAATACGAACGTTTCGGTATCGGGATACCGGCCAACAAAAACATTTCGTCGGAGGCGTAAGCGAAACCGTTCTGCCTATCGCCGAATCGCCGTCTGATTTCGGCAACTGCTGCAACGAGCCGCCTGGCCTCGCTCGATTTTACCAGACGCGGCGAAAGGCCTCCTCTTTTGCGAGATAACGCGTACTTGGTCAGACCAACCGGAACCACCGCTAGCGATTGCACGGCTGGGCGTAATTCGGCCAGGTCCCGGGCGGTTGTTTCGAGCACTTCACCGTCGTTGATTCCCGGCACAATGACAACCTGGCAATGCATCCGTATTCCGCCCTCGGCGAGTTTCCGCAACACAGGAATAAGCGGCTGCAGGTCGGCCCTATTGAAAAGCCTTGCTCTTGCCTGGGCGTCGGTGGCATGCACCGATACATAGAGAGGCGATAACCTCATTTCGATTATGCGCCGCAGGTCGGAATCGGACAGATTCGTGAGGGTTATATAATTGCCGTGCAAAAAAGACAACCGGTAATCGTCGTCTTTGAGGTAAAGCGATCTTCTCATCCCCGGGGCGTTGTTGTTCACAAAACAAAACCGGCATTTATTGCGGCACCTGATTATCCGGTCGGGTTTGAACTCCAAGCCGAGATCCTGATCGATTTCTTTTACCATCTTGAATTCAAGCCGATCCTTTCCCCTGCGGAATTCGATTTTCAGCACCGCCGAGGCCTGATGATATTTGTAATCTATAAAATCGCCTATTTCATGACCGTTTATCGATATCAGCTCATCACCGACGGCGAATTTACCGCAATCGGCCGGAGACCCCCTGACGATTGACCTTATTTTGAGCATAGTTTTAAGCTACCAAAAGCCATCGCCAAAATCAACTGCCTGTTTGGAGCGGCCTCACCCGGAATTTCCTCCCCGGGCGGTTTCCTGCGGCGCGGACTATTTGGGTCTGACGTTCAGTTCAAGAATATTCTGAGAGCTGGATCTGAGGACAACCTTGAACGAAGGCAGCGAATCAGTTGACAGCTTTTGGGCGAGCTTGTCACCCGGCAGCGAAGAAATCAAATCATAGGCGGCCACGGCATCGGCATAGGTTCTTTTTTCCAGTGATTTTATTTCGGTGATGGTTTCGAGAAGCTCGTTCTTGAATAAAAGCAGATCCTCAATCGATCTCAACCCATTGACCAGCAGCGTCAGTTTATGGCCAGATTTCAGATTGGCGGCCCAATAATCGGCCAGCGACTTACTCAATATTTCAGCCGCTTCGGCTGCCGCCTTTTCAATCGCCAGAATCCCCGCCGCCAGGATATCAACATGAGTTTGAAAAGCTCTCGAAAGAGCAGTGGCCGCCGTTTCCCCCGTAAAAGGTATAATAGCTTCCAGTTTAACCGTTGCCTCCGCCGTTGACATCCCCTCGACGGCAATTATGGATTTGGCTTTCTCTGAAATCGCACTTCCCAAAACGACCACCTGAGCACCCAATTCCCTGGCGACGGCCGAAAGTGTATCGATATTTTTCGCCATTATAGCGGCCTGACGAGCGCTGCTTAATGATCTCAAGAACAGCGATTCGTCAATCAGCGGATAACCGGCGGCCGACAAAATTTCTATAGCCTTGGTTTCGGAATCGTTGATCGACCCGCTTTGGCCATAACGTCGCTCATCGTCGATATTGATCTGCCTGATCATTAACAGCACCCGCGGCAGGTCTTCTTTTTTTCCGGAAATTCCAATCGACGCGAGAGCTTTGCGGATCCTTGCCATGTCAAGGCCTACTTCCCCTGAGATAGCCAGGGCCGGCGATGGCGTCATCATTATCGATTCTGCGGTTATTTCCAGCCGCCAAAGATACCCTTGATGCCTGCTCAACAGATCCGATTCGATCGCCGCCAGCTTTTCGGTCATTAATCGTGCAGGGACGATCGAAGAAATCGCCCTGGTCAAAGCCTGGCGAAACAAATCCTCCACGGCTTCATGACGCGCCAGAATCGTATCGTCTGCTTCAATCTGGACGATTGTTTCCACTTTGAATGTCGATATTTCCTGTGCCGCCAGGGAAACCGCCGCAAGGCAGGCAACGATGATTGAAATCGGTATCAGCAAACCTGCACCCGACATCCTGAAATTCCAGATCCGCCGCATCGTCCTCCGCAGGCGGTTCAAAACAGAACCTTTTCCGTTACGCTTATCGGTTGATTTTGGGCAATTAATCATAGCGAATTCCGGCCGTTTTCAGTCGATTGTAATCTCTTGACATCATTTCAAGCGACGCCTATTTTGAATCAGGTTCGGTCGAATGTCACCGAGCCGCAGAGGCGGGCGTAATTCAGCGGTAGAATGTCAGCTTCCCAAGCTGGACGTCGTGGGTTCGAGCCCCATCGCCCGCTATTTTTCATTGCCAACGCACCCTCCCTCAAATGATGTCGTCAGGATCGCAAAAATCGGCGCCGTCAGCCTGCCATTTTCACAAATGGTTCTATATCAGCCAGAACCCTGTCGATCG
>CAZHVC010000346.1:0-2623 GCA_964535765.1 uncultured Ignavibacteria bacterium
GGTGAATATAGAAGATCTCACCGGTAAGATTAATGCGGCACTGGCATTGGAAAACCGGGAATGAACATGGGCAGCTTCAATGATGAACAATTGGCCTTTTTCGCCCGCATCACTGCAAGCGTAACCCATGAACTCAATAATGTGATTGCTGTGATAAATGAGGTTGCGGGGTTGCTGGGGGACATGATTGAGGATATCGATTCGGCCAAGAGTGTGACGCCGGAGCAGTTGACGAAAATACGATCGCGTTTGTCTACCCAGGTGGCGCGGGGGCAGACCATTATCAAACGGCTGAATCGGTTCGCCCATACGGCCGACGAGAAGACGCTGACGTTCGATCTGGTGGCGGTCATGGACAATCTGACCGGGCTGTGTGAACGCCTGGCCGGCATGAAAAAGGTCAAGCTTGATTTTCGACCCCGCGTCGATTCGCTGGTAATAAGCGGCAATCCGTTTTTCCTCCAGCAATGTTTTTTCGAGGCGTTGCGGCTCGTTCTTGATAGTGATTGCGCCGGTGATATTCTGACGATTGATATTCGGGCTGACAGCAATTCGGCTAATATCGCATTTTCCGGACTTGACGGCAGCAAAATCGAAATAGTCAAATCGAATACTCACAAGCTGGAGGCGATTATGGAAGAAGTCCACGGCCGCCTGCAGTTGGTCGATGCTGATCGGTCGCTGGTTTTGTCTGTTCCTTTGACACAGCAACAAGGTCGGCCGCCGCAATAAAGAAAAGCAGCCTTGTGATAATGAACACTCAGCCGCAGGAGGTGAGTATTGGCCGAGGGCAGAGTATTACTGGTTGACGACGACGAAGATTTCACGGCCGTTATGGCCGAGCGCATGGAATCGAGAGGGCTCGACGTCGATAAGGTCAATAGCGGCACGGCCGCGCTGGATAAAATAGTTGACAACCCTTATGATGCAATCGTGCTCGATTTGGCAATGCCGGGTATAGATGGTCTTGCAACTTTGAAAAAAATCAAGGAGAAATATCCCGAACTTCAGGTGATTCTTCTTACCGGCCATGGAAGCATCGACAAAGGGGTGGAGGCGGTCAAGCTGGGGGCGATGGATTTTCTCGAAAAGCCCGCCGATCTGAACAGCCTGCTTGAAAAAATCAAGGAGGCCAAGGCGCGGCGGATGCTGCTGGTCGAAAAAAAGATCGAAGAGAAAATGAGGGATATTCTCGACAAAAGAGGCTGGTGATTGATTCATTGTCGTTGGGTTATTGAGCAGCATAAGAAACGCGCTGTTTATCAAGAACATGATTCATAAAATTTTTCCATTTCTTGTTTGGCTTAAGGATTATAAACGCGAGCATATTCGGGCCGACTTGGTGGCGGGGATTACGGTGGGGCTTGTGCTGGTGCCCCAATCGATGGCATATGCTCAGCTTGCCGGCTTACCGATATATTTCGGTCTATACGCTGCCTTTTTACCGCCCATGATCGCGGCCCTTTTCGGCTCAAGCCGGCAGCTTTCGACGGGGCCGGTTGCGGTTGTTTCCCTCATGGTGGCTACGGCCCTGGCTCCACTGGCGACCCCCGGCAGCAGCGACTACTTAGCTTATGCGACTTTGCTGGCCTTTATGGTCGGAACGTTGCAATTCTGCCTGGGCCTTTTCCGATTCGGTCTAATCGTGAATTTAATTTCGCATCCTGTTGTGAACGGTTTCACAAATGCGGCGGCGTTGATAATCGCCACTTCTCAATTATCCAAGCTGTTCGGCGTAAACGTCGAAAGCTCCGGGCACTTTTACATGGTGGTGTACGAAACGATCGCCGAAGCGATATACCGGACACATCTGCCGACCTTGCTGATGGCAACTATCGCCTTCGCCATTATGTTGTCGCTGAAGAAACTCAAGCCCCAACTGCCGTATGTTTTGGTGGCCGTAATCGTAACCACCGTTATGTCCGCTTTAGGCAAATATGAAAACAATCTTCGGGTGTCAATAGATAGCCTCGATTGTCAGAAGACCAGGCGTCTTTTGGACGAATTCAAAACGACGCTGGACGAGATTCGGGAAAAGAATGAAGAGAGGGTGGCGCTCGGGCAAATCCTTTACGATACGTTGAAATTTTATGATGACAGGATGAATGTCGATCCTTATTACCGCTACCGAAAAGATTTCGCCAGAATGGGAATCGAACATAAAATCTCGCTTATCACCGCCGAAATCCATGAACTTGAAAGCAAAATATCGCTTTATCGAAGCGAGCTGAACCGGAACCGTTATAAGGCAATTCCCCGGGACGACGGCGGCGTCAAATTGGTCAATACCGAATCTCTGGCGCGAGGATACCAGGGGGATGGTCCTGATTATTCACTGAAAATCAGCAGCAGTGGTTTCAATGATACATCGCTGACGTTTGTTGGCGGCGGAGCCGTGGTCGGCAAAATTCCGAAAGGTCTGCCGGCGTTGCGCGTTCCCAAATTTGATTTTCGGATCATATTGAATCTGCTATCAATGGCGGCGGTGATATCATTGCTTGGATTCATGGAGGCTATCTCAATCGCCAAGGCCATGGCGGCCAAAACCGGAAAGCTGATCGATCCGAGCCAGGAACTTATCGGGCAGGGGCTGGGTAATATCGCAGCGTCGCTGAGTCAAGGT
>CAZHVC010000347.1:0-2622 GCA_964535765.1 uncultured Ignavibacteria bacterium
GGATGCGGTTATCGTTGCCGATGGTTTTTCGGCCGGGGAGGAGCTAATGATTAGATCGGCATTTTGTTCGTTATTGGTTTTGGCGATTATTTCGACCGCCGTTGCGGGCAGGACTATTCAGCTTACCTTGAAAAACGGCATGGTCGTCATTCTTAAAGAAAATCATGCCGCCCCTCTGGTGGCCGGCATCGTGTATGTCCGCGCCGGCAGCAAATTCGAAAGCGAATCGAATAACGGCTTCACCCATTTTTTGGAGCATCTGCTTTTCAACGGTACCACCAAGCGCGACCGCCTGGCGATCAACGAGGGCATAAAGGACATCGGCGGTTATATAAATGCCTTCACCCGCAAAGACCTCACCGCTTACCTTTTCGTGGTTCCCGCCGGGCAAGTAGAACAGGCTCTCGATCTGCAATCCGATCAATTGTTCAATTCCACTTTGCCAGAAACGGAATTCCCCAAGGAAAGAAGCATAGTCATCGAGGAGATCCGCAAAGACTACGATAATCCCGACTATCAGGCCGAAATCTATTTCGATTCGCTCATCTACAGGGGGACACCATTCGCCCGGCCCGTTTTGGGACCTATCGACGTTATCGCTTCGATCCCCCGCGACACCGTGCTTCGGTATTATCATGATCACTATGTCCCCAACAACATGATCGGGCTTTTCATAGGCGATTTTTCGATATCGGATTTCAGCGCAATGGTCGAGAAGTATTACGGTTCGGTGAAGGCCGGCGAGGTTCCCGTCTATCAGCCCGTCCCGGCGGAACCCGGATATAGCGATTCGATTCATATCCGTCGGGCAGCCACGAAAAATACCTACGTGCATATGGTTTTTCCGGCGCCCCGGTTCAAGGACAAGGATTATTACGCCTATGAAATGCTGGCGCGTTTGCTCGACTCTGGCGAGTCGTCGCCTCTTTACAAGACGTTGGCCGGCCGCTCCGAGCCGTTGATAAACGAAATGTCCGTCTATCTTGAAACCGATCAGGATTTCTCCTTGTTGCATTTCAACGCAATTGCCGCAGCCCCGCAACACGTCCAGCGGATAGTATTTCTGGTGAATCGAACCTTCGCCGAAATTGCGGAGTCGGGTTTTGATCCGGCGCAATTGAAACGGGCGGTCGTCCGTGTCAAAACCGAAAGCATATATCAGGAAGAACGGCTTCATTATTATGGAATGCTGGTGGCCTCGAAAATCGTCAATTGCGGTTATGCTTTTCTGCAGGATTATGTAAATAATTTCAGTCGGGTAAAACCCGGCGACGTGCAAAGGGTAGCCGGCAGGATATCGGCTGAAGGCAAATATCTGGCGATGGCTGTCATTCCAGAGAGGGACGAAGATGATTAAGGTTCGTTTTTTGGGGGTTGCTTCAGTCGCTTTATATCTGATCATATCATCGGCTTTCGGTTCGGAAACAGCCGCCAAATATTTGAAAGAGACTCTCCCCAACGGCCTGGTCGTAATCGTCAAGCATAATCCTGATTCGCGTGTTTTCGGGGTGAATATTCTCGGCCGTAATCGAGCGGCTTGGGAGCAGCCCGGCAAGGAGGGTATTGTCGATTTCGTCAATCGCATGCTGGTCAAAGGGACGGCAGATAAAAATGCTGAGCAGATTCAGGAGGCGCTCGACGAGATTGGAGCTCAGATCACCACTAATGACGACCCCCACCTGCCTTACGATGATCGTTACACGTGGCGGGCGTTCAGTTTCATAAAATTTCAGACGATCGACGAATACGCCGAGAAGGGATTGAAATTACTGTATGAGTTGGTGGCTTTTCCGTCGTTTCCCGAAAGCGAAATCGAAAAGACCAAAACCCAGGTAACCGGCTACCTCATGATGGAATCCTCCTCCGCCAGCCAAACCTGTCGCAATCTTTTTTATGCGAAACTGTTCGAAAATCACCCTTTGTCGCGGCCGGTGATGGGAACCAAAGAGTCGGTGCGATCATTCAACAGAAACGATTTGGCGGCTTTTCACAAAAAATATTATTCCCCGCAGAATCTTATTCTGGCCATAGTATCGAACAGCAAACCCGAGACCGTGCTGAAATGGGTGAAGAAAAGCTTCGGCAAAATGATACCTTATCCTGCCAAAAGTGCAACGATCGAAAGGCCCGCCGCCGGCGGCGAATCGCGCGATAGCTCCCTTGTTACGGCCTGGCTTGACAAAGAGCAGGTGCATATCTATATAGGAAATCTGACGCCCGGAATGCTCTCTGTCGATGCTCCGGCATTGGTGCTTGCCATTGAGATTTTATCCTCGCGACTTAAATTGAATTTGCGGGAAAAGCAGGGGCTGGCCTATTCCGTGGGTGCCGACATCAGTATGCTGGGAGATTTCGGTTGGTATGTGGCCGCTATCGGCACCGGTCACCAGAATTTCTCGATCGCCCGGGACGGAATACTCGGCGAAATCGAAAGATTACAGGCCGACACAGTAATCCAATTCGAGTTGGATAGGGCCCGCAATTCCTTGTGGGGTTCTTCGTTGATGAGAAACATGAACAGCGTCAATCAGGCTTATAATATGGCTTATTACGAATTCGTCGGCCTGCCGTTCAATTATGACGACGATTATTTCGGGAATCTTGGCACCGTCACACCTTCGG
>CAZHVC010000348.1:0-2620 GCA_964535765.1 uncultured Ignavibacteria bacterium
GGTTAGCGGATGCTGAACGAATTGCTCGATCACCTTGAACGGTACGGTCACTACGTCCGCACCTATGAGGGCCGCCTGAACCACATGGATGGGGTGCCTGACCGAGGCGACAAGGACTTCCGTTTCGTAGCCGTAATTGTCGTAGATATTGACTATCTGCTCGATAAGCTCCATGCCGTCGTGACTGACGTCGTCGAGTCGGCCGACAAACGGCGAAATGTAAGCTGCACCCGCTTTGGCGGCCAGCAGGGCCTGCAACGGCGAAAAGCAAAGCGTCATGTTCACATCGATGCCCCTGCCGGACAACTGCTTGGTCGCTTTCAAACCGGCCACCGTCACGGGAACTTTGATTATGATATTTTTATGGATAGCGGTCAATTCCTCGGCTTCGGCGATCATCCCCTTGACTTCAAGAGCCGTCACTTCGGCCGATACGGGCCCATCGACGATCTCGCATATATTACGCAGAATATCTTTGAATTTGCCTTTTTCCTTGGCTATAAGCGATGGGTTAGTGGTGACCCCGTCGAGGATACCGAGGTCGGCAGCCTGCCGAATTTCATCGAAGTTGGCGGTGTCAATAAAGATTTTCATCTTCCGGCCTTTCCGAATTTGATTTCATGCAATATTAAGCCGCACGCGGGAACGTTGTATTTTACTTGATCATCAAAACTATTATTCAAAACGGCTTCGATTTGTGTCAAGCTTAATTTTGACCTTTCAAAAGCGAGCATGACGCCGACGATGCGCCTGACCATGTGATGAAGAAATCGATCGGCGCATATTTCGTAGCAGATCAGGCCGGAGCGGCGGAACCAACGTGATTCGAAAATAATACATAAGTTATTGAGTTTGCGGGATGACCGCTTGCAGAGCAAACTGAAATCATGTTCGCCGATAAAAACGGCGGCGCAACGGTTGAGTTCGTTGAGATCCAGCGAACGGCCATAATAATAGCTGTATCTTCGCCGCAAAGGAGTGGGGGTTTCGGCGATATAATAGCGATAAGTCCGGCGGGTCGCCTCGCGCCGCGGATTGAATCCCGGTTTCGCTCTGGTTACTTTGATTACGGCCATATCCTTGGGAAGCATCTTTGTCAGACGGTATTGGACAGCCGGCGGAGGAATCCATTTTTCGAGGGAAAACGTGGCTATTTGCATTCGGGCATGGACACCGCTGTCCGTACGGCCGGCAGCGTGGGTTTTCACGGTCGAGCCGGCGATGATCGACAGTGCCTTTTCGAGCTCGCCCTGCACCGTTCTTTTGCCCGGCTGCACCTGCCAGCCGCAAAAATCCGTGCCGTCGTATTCGATCGTCAGTTTGTATTGGAATCCAGCCATCAACGAATAAGAATCAGCGCCAGACCGATCGCCAGCGGCAGAACGATCAAGTCTTTTCCGCGCAGCCTGAGCGGCGCCGCCGGGAAATAGCGGTTCCGAAAGCTTTTGATCGTCAAGGCCGTACCCACATCATAGGCTTGGCGGATAAGTTGCGCGAACAGGGGAACGATGATTTTCAGGTTGAATCCGATTCGCGGAATTAATCTGCCTGAGAATCTTCCCCCTCTGAGTTGTATAGCCGTCTTCACGTTGGCAATCTCCTCCGCCAGCAAAGGCATGAAACGAACGGCCACGAAAAAAGCGATCGCCAATTCCTCAAGCTGCCTTATCCTGAGAACGCGAGAAAGTCCCACCAGACAACGGCCGACCTCGACGGCCGACACATGACGGAAAAACAAGACCGCTATCAACATGAAAGCAACCAGGCGTAAACCGCTCAAAAGACCTGCCCTTGCCCCTTCGACCCCTGCTCTCAAACCGGCTATTTCGAAAAGCAAGTCACCGCCATAATAAAATAAATTGAACAAGAAAACGATCAAGATTAGCGGCGACAATTTGAGAAAATAAGTCGCCAGATTCGCCAGCTTGACGCCCGTAAGAATAAGAACGACCGCGCCTACGGCCGCGACGGCAATGATTTCTTCCGGTTTGTCGCAAAACATGACCCCGCACGTAGCAGCCAAAGCCAGAACGCTTTTCGAGGTAAGGCTAAACGATGACAAGTAGCTCCCGGAATCGTACTTAAAAATCTCCAGCATTGCGCCAATATATACCCGCACCCGAAAGATGGTCAATCTTTTACTTGACATGGAATCGGTCATGGATAGATTTCGCCAATCATGGCCGATGATATCTACTGCCGCAGGAATATGATCCTTGGGGTGATCAACGGCATCCTGTTCAACTTGGCCGGAGCATTGGTCCATTCCGGGACACTCATCCCCCTTTTCATCGCCGGCCTGACCGATTCCAAGGTTTTGATCGGCCTTTTCGCCACAATAGAATCGTTCGGCTGGTATCTTCCGCAACTTCTATCAGGAGCGATAGTCAGCGGCCGGGCCCGATCGCTGTGGCTTTATAATCGCATGGCGATCGTTAGGATTATTTGCTTCGGCGGCATAGTCGCCTTGACCTTATTCGTAGGGGCGGAGCATCCATCGTTGCTGCTCGGCACATTCGGCGTCCTTTTCATAACCTATTCTTTGTCTGGAGGGATGGCCGGGGTTCCGTTCATGGAAATCGTCGGCAGGACCATTCCAATTCACAAGCGAGGCACTTTT
>CAZHVC010000349.1:0-2616 GCA_964535765.1 uncultured Ignavibacteria bacterium
CGCAAGCGAGGAAAATATGATCTCTTTTATACCTTTCTTGTGTTTTTCGATTCTTCGGGCAATCGTCACCTCCTGTTCCCTGGTCAGTATTTTGAACCGCCCGAGGTCGCGAAAATAGGCCCAGGTGGTATCGTTGCTGGCCTCGATTGCCTCGCGGTCGTTTTTATCGTTTGCCTCGTCCGGCTCGCCGGCTTCGATTTCGACTTCATCGCCGGGTCGGCCGATTTTCATACGACTCTTGCCTGATTCCATGTCATCGGGCATTTAGTTTGCCTTTCCCTTTGCGGCATTTTGAATATCACGATATGCTCGGGTAAGCTGTTCGAGCTTTTGATTCTTCCCCTCTTTTTCCGCTTGGAGTATTTCGGCCCTGAGCTGGATCAAACGATCCTGCTTCTGAAAATGCCGAAACTTGCGCACGAATTCCTCGAACAACATATCGGGCGGCGCACCGGCGGAATCCCTGATTATGATTTCGGTCAGCCTGCGGCGGGTTTCCCCCTCAGGGATTTTTTCGAGAAAATCACCGATTGAAAAAACATCGATATTCTCTTCCTTCAATTTATCGTAAATGGTTCTGTTGGCGTCGTCGGAAAATTGTTCGCTCCGAATCAACCGCAGGCTCTCGGGTAAAAAGCCGGGGTGGTTCAGCAGAAATCCGAGATACAGGCTCTCGAACTTCGCCCTTCCCGTCAACTCGGGCCGATTCTCCACGGCCTGAGGCGCCGCCGGCTGAACGGCGAAACGGATTGCGGCGGAGCCGGGCAAATCGAATGTTTCGATCACCTTGCGCACGAACAGGTCATGCTTGAGGGGATCGTCTATCCTGCGGGCGTTTTCCGCCAGCGAACCGATAATCTTTTCCTGTTTGGAAATCGGCATCTTGGTGAATTCATCGGGCAATGATTGCTTGACGAAATCGATATATCCCGGCGCTTCGTCAATCAAAGCTTTCAACGCTTCGATTCCGTTCTTGCGGATAAATCCATCCGGATCGGCGCCGTCCGGAAGACGCACGATATACGGCTCCAAACCGGCGTTGTATAAAGTCTCGACCGCTCTCAGCGTCGCTTTCATGCCGGCCGAATCGCCGTCGTAAAGCAAAATCACCTTCTGACAAAACCGCGCCAGTAGATTCGCCTGATTGGAGGTGAATCCGGTGCCGGAGACGGCCACGATATTTTTCAAACCAGCCTGATAGGTCGTGGCGAAATCGAAATACCCCTCGAGGACGACGGCCTCGCCTGTTTCGCGGATCCTGTTTTTGGTGAGATCGAGACCGTAAAGAACGGAACCTTTATGGTAAATGGCGGTCTCCGGTGAATTCAGATACTTCGGGCTTTCCGAATCGCTCAAGACTCTGCCGCCGAATCCGATCACCCTGCCCGACAGATTGCGGATCGGGAACATCAAACGGTTGCGAAATTTATCGTAATATTCGCCGGGGCGGCCTTCCTTTTTGACCAGCAAACCGGCCTCGAAAAACAACTCCGCCGAAAATTTATTCCTCAGTGCCGCCGAAAACAGATTATCCCAGCCTTCCGGAGCATAACCTAATCCGAGTTCATTCCGGATTTCCTCACCAATGCCGCGGTTTTTCAAATAGCCGAGGGCGGGCGAATCGTATAGAGCTTTTCTGAAAAACGCTTCGGCGAATTCGACCGCCTGATGCAATCTGCCGACGTAAGATTGCCGGTCGGACGACAAGCGCTTTTCCGGAATGATGATGCCCGCCCGACGGGCCAAAAAACGCAAGGCTTCGGCGTATTCGAGATTCTCGTGTCTCATTATGAAATTCACCGCGTTGCCGGAGGCGCCGCAGCCGAAACAATAGAAAAATCCCTTGCTCGGAACCACCGTAAACGACGGCGTTTTCTCCCTATGGAACGGACAAAGACCCAGAAAATCCTTGCCGGCCTTCTTGAGGTTGACATACTCCGAGATCAGATCGACGATATCGGTGTCGGCCTTGATTCTTTCGACTGTTTCCTGTGGAATATATCCGGTCATCTCAGCTCTTGATCATCTCGACGATGGTGACCCCATAGGATCCTTCGTCCCAGTTCCCCAGCCTGAACGATTTTACACGGTTATGCCCTTTCAAGTGCTGATGGATTTTGGTCTTCAGGGCGCCGGTCCCTTTGCCGTGAATAATCGTTACGCTGTCGATTCCGGCAAGGTAAACATCGTCGAGATATTTGTCAAGCACCGGCTGGGCTTCATCGAACGTAAGACCGCGCAGATCCAGTTCAAGCGACGGGGCGGTTTCCGTATCGAAACGATAGCCGCCTGTCGGTTGGGTGGCGGCGTCGGCCTTAAGGATCAGTTTGGCCAAGTCGGTGACCAAGGTGACTTTTCCGATTCGCACCCTCACCCGGCCGTCCCGATCCGCTTTCTCGACTATTTCACCGGTTGCGTTCATTTCCCTGAGATACACCTGCTCACCCGGCAAACCGCGCGGTATGTTTCCCTGCGGCTTCGGCTCGAAACTATCGACCGTTTTTCGCAGATCGTCAAGTTTCCTATCGGCCGCCCGGCGGGCATCTCTCAGGGCTTCCAGTTTTTTCGATGACGCCTTGGCCTCGGCAATCAGCGCGTCGATCTCGGCGCGCGCCT
>CAZHVC010000350.1:0-2611 GCA_964535765.1 uncultured Ignavibacteria bacterium
GCCCGGCGAAGGCGAACGGCGGCGGCAGAAATGCCAGGTCTGAAAAGCAGGAACCCAAATGCAAGTCCTGCGGCTTGACATTCTCCGAATTCGGCAAAATCGGCAGATTGGGGTGTGCCGCATGTTACGATGCGTTTCGCACGGAATTGACCGACTTTGTTCTAAAAAACCACGGCTCCGCCGAACATCGGGGACACAGGGCCGTCGCTGCAACCGAGGCTATCCAGCCGGTCAAGGAAGAACTTAGACTCCGCGACGAACTGAAAAAGGCGATCGAGGAAGAGGATTTCGAAGCCGCGGCAAAGTTGCGGGATAGAATAAGGGAGTTGTCGACCAAGCAGCGGGGGGAAAAAAGCAATGTTTGAGCAGATGGTTCAGAATTCGGCCTCATGGTTGAGCGGCCAAGGCCCGCAATCGATGATAGTGCTGTCGTCGAGGATAAGGTTGGCGCGTAATATCGCCGAATTCAGATTCCCGCCATCGGCCGACACCGATACCCGCGACAGGATCGTCGAGTACGTCCATTCGGCGTTCGAACGCACTGGTCTGTTGAAAACGGGCGCTTTCTATCGTTCCGCCGATATCAACCCGATCGACCAGAATTTTCTGGTGGAACGCCACCTTATTTCACCCGACTTCATGAAAGACGGATCGGGAAGAGGATTGTATATAAACGATGATGGACGGCTTTCCGTGATGGTCAATGAAGAGGATCATATCAGGTTGCAGGTGCTTTCCCCGGGACTGTCGATGACCGAATGTTGGGAGCAGGCATTCCGGATCGATCGCAATCTGTGCTCGGCGATGGAATTCGCATTCGACGGGACTTTCGGCTACCTGACTTCGTGCCCGACGAATGTCGGAACCGGCCTGCGGGCTTCGATTCTGATCCATCTGCCCGGTCTTGTGCTGACCCGTGAAATCGATAATGTCATTGCCAGGATTTCCAAGGTGGGACTGGTGGTGAGAGGATTTTACGGAGAAGGGACGGACGTGATGGGGAATCTATTCCAGATTTCGAATCAGACGACGCTCGGCCGTTCCGAGGAGGAGATAATCGATTCCCTCGCCAAAGTGACCCAACAAATTATCGAATACGAAACCAACTCGCAGGAAACCTTGATGAAAGACGCTCCTGATCAGATCGAGGATAAAGTCTGGCGTTCCTACGGCATTCTCCTTCATGCCCGAGTCTTGACCTCGGGCGAGGTGATGAACCTGCTGTCGGCGCTGCGGTTGGGAATCAGCCTGAATTTGATCGACAAAGTCTCGATCGATAAAATAAACCACCTTCTGATAATTACTCAGCCTGCCCATCTGCAGAAATATTACGGTCGGGAGATGGATTCAACTGAGCGCGACATGGTAAGGGCCGAGCTGGTAAGGGAAGCGCTAAGAAATTGATTGTTTGCCAATTAGGGAGAGGTTGATTTATGAATGAGATGTTCACCGAACGTGCCCGCAAAGCAATTGAATATGCGCGTGACGAGGCCGCCCGGCTGAAACATGATTATATCGGCACCGAGCATCTGCTGCTCGGCTTGGTGCGGCTCGGCGAAGGCTTGGCGGTCGAAATTTTGCAGAATATCGGTGTCGAACTCGGCGACCTGAAGAAAAGTATCGAGGATATCGTCCAACCATCGGGCGGCACGATGCAGATGGGACAGCTGCCGCTAACCGCCCGGGCGAAAAAGACGCTCGAGGTTTCGGGCAACGAAGCCAGGGCGCTGCGTTCCAAAGACATCGACACCGAGCATATTCTGCTGGCGCTGCTTAAAGACGAAGAGGGGGTGGCGGCGCAAGTCCTTTCGATGTACGATATCGACTATAAAGAAGTTTACGAAGAGCTGAAAAATATCCAATCCGGCAAACCGTCGTCTTTCGGAAAGAAAAGAAAGAAATCCAAAACACCCGCCCTCGATCATTTCGGACGCGACTTGACCGAACTTGCCCGCCGCGGAAAGCTCGATCCGATTATCGGCCGCGACGATGAAATCGAACGGGTGAGCCAGATTCTATCGCGGCGTAAGAAAAACAATCCCGTGTTGATCGGCGAACCCGGAGTCGGCAAAACCGCTATCGCCGAGGGTTTGGCTCAGCGCATAGTCGAGGGTAAAGTGCCGCAGACGCTCGAAAACAAACGAATCGTCACGCTCGATATGGCCTCGCTGGTGGCTGGCACGAAATATCGGGGGCAGTTCGAAGAGCGCCTTAAAGCGGTGATGAATGAAATAGTGAATTCGCATGACGTCATTATCTTCATCGACGAGTTGCATACGATCGTGGGGGCAGGCGGCGCCGAAGGGAGTCTCGACGCTTCCAACATTTTCAAGCCGGCTTTATCGCGCGGCGAACTGCAGTGTATAGGCGCCACGACGCTCAACGAATACCGCAAATATATCGAAAAAGACGGCGCTCTCGACCGGCGGTTCCAGACCGTTATGGTCAATCCACCTTCGAGTGAAGCCACCATCGCCATACTTAAAGGGCTCAGGCCGAAATACGAAGAGCACCACAAGGTGATTATCACCGATGAAGCGGTCCATTCCGCGGTTATGCTTTCGGATCGATATACATCGGGGAGATTCCAGCCGGATAAAGCGATCGACGT
>CAZHVC010000351.1:0-2610 GCA_964535765.1 uncultured Ignavibacteria bacterium
CCTATCAGGAACCAAGGATGTTGTCGGGGAATTTTACCTGTTTTATGGCCACCTCGCCGGAAAATGCGGAGGCTGCTAGAGCTGCGGCGATCGAGGTGCTGCAAGAATTGGCCGAGCGGCCGGTCGCCGAAGAGGAGCTTGCCACGGCCAAAAAATACGTGGCCGGGTCCGTCAAGATCGGTCTGCAGTCCAACGCGGCGCTGGCCGGGCAATATTCAAAATGGGAGATGACCGGACGGGGTGCCGATCGGGTCGATCGATATGCGGCGGAGATCGATGGCGTGAAATCGGAGGATATCAGACGGGTGGCCGAATCGTATTTCGCCAAACCGGTTTATTCGATAGGTATCGTGGAGGGGGAATATTCCGGCGGAAAATAGGAAAACGCTTACCGTAATTTACGATCCCGTGTTTTTGCTTCATGATACCGGGCCGTATCATCCCGAAACGAAAACCAGGTTGGAAACGGTATTGGAAGTTTGCCGGAAGATGCCGGAAATCGATTTGATCGAGTCGGTGGAGCCGGCGGCAGTGGATGATATTTGCCTGATTCACGATCGTCATTACGTTCAGGGGCTGCTTTCACAAGAAAGCGGGAAGACGCTAATGCTTGATCCCGATACCGTGTTTTCCCCCTTGACCGGTAAAGCAGCCTTGACGGCCGCAGCCGCGGTGATAAGGGCCGTCGATATCGTTTGCCAAGGGACAAACAAGCGGGCTTTTTGCGCCGTCAGGCCGCCGGGTCATCATGCGGAACGGAATCGGGCTATGGGATTTTGTATTTTCAACAATATCGCTATCGGGGCCGCCTACGCTATCGACCGGCGGATGGCCGAGCGCGTGGCCATAATAGACTGGGATGTTCATCATGGAAACGGCACGCAAAATGCTTTTTACGATCGTTCCGATGTCCTCTTCATTTCGCTTCACCGCTACCCGTTTTATCCGGGAAGCGGCAGCGCCTTTGAGAAAGGAGTCGGCCCAGGCGAAGGTTTCACGGTCAATCTGCCGATGGCGGCCGGCGGCGGCGATGAGGATTATCGAAGGAAGTTTACGGAGACGATCCTGCCGCTATTGAACGACTATCGCCCCGACCTGATAATGATATCGGCCGGTTTCGATGGCCATGCCGACGACCCGCTGGGCGGAATGAGGCTGACAAGCGGCTTTTTTGGCGAGATGACCGCCCTGTTGGTGCGATTTGCCGCCGATCGCTGCGCCGGAAGAATCGTCTCGGTTCTTGAGGGCGGATACAACTTGTCGAGCCTGGCCGAGTGTGTCGGTTTTCATCTGGAGGCATTGGCCGATGGTTAAGATCGACCATATCAATTGCCTGCTGCGGTTCGAGGCCGAAGATTATTGCGGCGCCGGCTGCTGGCACGAGGGGCGCATCTATCCCGTCAAAGGGGATATTTTCGATAGCTTCACGATCGGTAGGAAACCATACGACAGCCAAAATATCAAATATCTTCCGCCCTGCATTCCGCAGAAGATAATCTGCGTCGGTTTGAATTATCTCGAGCACGCCGGCGAAAGCACTCTGCCATCGCTTCCCGAAGAGCCGGTGTTGTTTTTCAAACCGCCGAGCGCTCTGATCGGGCATCGGAACAAGATCGTGTTGCCATCGTGGGTTGACCGGGTCGATTACGAGGGCGAACTGGGAATAGTGATCGGCAGGCGCCTGCGCCACGTAAAACCGGTGGATGCCCTAAAAGGTGTTTTCGGATATACCTGTATCAACGATGTGACGGCCAGGAATCTGCAGAAGAAAGATAATCAATGGACGCGGGCGAAAGGATTCGATACGTTTTGCCCGGTGGGGCCGCATATAGTCAGAAATATCGATCCATCGTCGCTGGAACTGGAAACCCGGCTCAACGGCCGGTCCGTCCAGAAATCGAACACCTCCATGATGCTGCGGAAGCCGGCGGAAATAATCAGTTTCATTTCTCGGGTGATGACGCTTTATCCGGGCGATATTATCGCCACCGGTACGCCTAAGGGGGTCGGTCCCCTGAAAGTCGGCGATAGAGTGGAGGTCATAATAGAAAAAATCGGAAATCTGACCAACACCGTAGCTGCCGAAGAGACTTAGTTCGGACGGAGCGACCCCGACAAGATTATTCGAAAATCGGCAAAGGAGGAAATTCATGGTTTTTTCCTGGCAGGATTTAACATGGAAAGACTTCGATCGTCTTCTGCAGCAAGGCGTTGATACGGCGCTTCTGCCGGTGGGGACTATCGAAGCGCACGGGGTCACTCCGCTGGGAACCGATATCATGATTCCCGAGGCGATCGCCCGGGCGATCGCTCCCACGTTGAAAGCAATTATCGCACCCACGGTCAGTTATGGGATCACCCGTTCGCTGGGGGCGTATCCGGGTTCGTTGACGGTGACCTCGGCCACGTTCGAGGCTTATTTGCGGGAGATATTGAGCTCGATTGCCTCGAAGAAGATCCGCCGTATTGCCGTAATCAACGGCCATGGGGGGCAGCTCGAGGAAATCAAAAATGCGGCTTTGCGCGTTCATCAGGAGACCGGGGTGCATATTGTCGTCGTGCACTGGTGGATTCTCTGTCAGGATATCGTTATCAGGCATTATGGAAGCG
>CAZHVC010000352.1:0-2608 GCA_964535765.1 uncultured Ignavibacteria bacterium
AGATCTATGCTGCAAAGTCTCCCTGACGGCGTTCAGGTGCGCGGCCAGATTTTTGTCGTTTTCCAGAGTTTGATACTGTTTCAAAAACCGCCCGAATTCGCGATCGACCGGGCTATGGTATAAAAATCCTTTTTCGGATAAATATCTCTCGAAATCCTCGAAAATCCCGTCGGAAACCGCGAAATCGTCCCCAATCCGTTTTTCCGCCGTGTAACGCAATACAAAATCCGTCAACAATCCCAGCGAAAGCAGTTCAGCTATAAGCGGCAAATCACGATTTTTCTCAATATAAATATCGGGAATTATCCCGCCGCCGCCGAAAACGTTGCGCCCTGACTTTGTCAGATAAACCGCGGATTTGGTTCGGCCAACAGGGAATTTTTTCTCATCACCGAGCGAATCACGGTTGATACACCTGTCCGAAGGAGTGTAATATTTGGCTGTCGTCAATTTAATGGCCGCCTCCCCGGAGATCTGGAAAATCTGCTGGACAAGCCCCTTGCCGTACGATTCCTGTCCGACAATCAAGCCCCGATCATGATCCTGGATGGCACCTGCTACAATCTCGGCTGCGGAGGCGGTTTGTCCGTCTATGACGATCACGAGCGGCAGGTCATCGCATATTCCATCCTGAACGGCCTCATACGATCGGGAATTATTGTAGCTGCGCCCGCGCGTTTCCACGATCTTGTCGCCTTTGTGCAGGAATAAGGCCGCGGTCTCGACCGCTTCGTAAAGTAAACCGCCTGGATTGCGGCGAAGGTCGACAATCAATCCTTTCAATCCAGAACTGCGCATGTCATTGATAATCCGACGCATGCTCGCCGCGCAGCCGTCGGAAAACTTTACGCACTTGATATACCCGATTCCGGCTGAGTCAATCTCGTAATAGGCTATCGATTCCTGGGATATCCTGGCCCGGATCGGTTCTTTGACCATTTCCGCTTTCTCGGCCGGCCGCCATATCCGAATCTTGATTCGACTTCCTTCCCTGCCCCTGAACAAACGCAGGCATTCCGACCGCGATAAACCTACGGCCTCGATGCTGTCGATCCAGAGAAGCCTGTCCCCGATTCGCAAATCCGAAATCTTCGCCGGACTGCCGTCGATCACGCCGGCGATAAAGAGTGTATCCTCTGCATTATCCAGTTGAATTCCGATGCCGATGTATTCGCCATGGGTCTCCTGCAAAAGATAAGCGTAATCACCACCGGCGAGGTATTGACTGTAGGAATCGAGCTTTTCCATCAAGCCGTCGACCCCCGCCCGGGCGATTTTTTCAGGCTCGAGCTCATCCACGTACTTATCGAAAACCGTATAAGCGACCAAATCGAACAGGCGAACGGCCGACAGCATCTCATCCGAGGAGGCACCCGCAAAAACAACCGCAAAACAAAGCAACAAAAAAGGCCCGGAGATCATTCCGAGCTTCTTGAGTTGAATCAGCTTTTTCATTACGCCCCCGAGAAAGGCCCTCCACTACGGCCTAGATCGAGGCTCCTTCAAATACCGAATTTTTCCCTGACTATCGTCCTTATTTTCTCCTGAATAGTATTAATATCGTCCATGCCGTTGATCACCTTAAAGCGATTTTTGTTTGTTGTTGCAATATGCAAATATCCCCGGCGGACAAGAGCAAAGAATTCCCCGCCCTCGATTTCCATACGATCACCAGCTTTATCCCGGGCGGCTTGCCTTCTTAATGCTTCCTCGACGGTGATATCGACATATATTGTCAGGTCGGGGACAAAACCGTCCGTAGCCAGGGCATTGATTTTTTCGACGCTTTCTACTCCCAACCCCCTGGCGAATCCTTGATAAGCGGTCGAAGAATCAGCATAACGGTCGCACAAAACGGCTTTGCCCTTGGCCAAAGCCGGTTTAATGACCTCACTTACCAGTTGAGCCCGCGAGGCGCTGTAAAGGAGAAATTCCGTCAGGCCGATCATCCCTCGATTGTCCTTATCCAGCAGCAAAGTCCGGATTTTTTCGGAAATCACCGTTCCACCTGGTTCGCGAATGCTAACCACATCATAGCCGAGTTGCCGAAGGTATTTTTCGAGAAGATCGCACTGCGTGCTCTTGCCGGAAAAATCGATTCCCTCGAAAGTGATGAACATCAATTCCTCTTCTGCGAAAAGGCCAGAATAAGTGCGCCGATTATTATAAGACCTCCCAGCACGGTCGTCAACCTCGGTATCTCCCCGAACACGATTATAGCCCAGATAGTGGCCAGCACCGGCTCGCCCACTATCGAAAGACCAACTTTATGGGCGGGCACATGCTTGAGTGAATAATTATAAAGCGAATGGCCCAACAGGGTCGGAATAACCGCCAGCAAAAGAAACAACCCGTAGTCACGCCATTCATAGACAGTCAGCAGATCACCGCCACACGCCAATATTGACAGTAGCGTCAACGCCGATAAGCCGTAAACGACGGTTATGTATGGCGTAGTGCTGACTGATCCCCTGACTATTCTGCCGATGAACAAATAAGCTCCGGCCATCACCGCTCCGGCAAGCGCCAATAGGTCGCCTAACAGATATTTTTTCTCCAGCCCGAGATCGAATCCGGCTATTATCATCGAACCGGCCAGCGCCAAAAG
>CAZHVC010000353.1:0-2602 GCA_964535765.1 uncultured Ignavibacteria bacterium
TCGGCGCCGGTTCTGAGATTCACCACCTGAAACTCCTCCAAATGAATCGTCGTATCCCTGACCACATCGATCAGCAAATTCAGCCGCTTTTCCATCTTTGCCAGCCTTGATTCGGCCGAGTTCTCGAGCAGGTCTATCACCTCGGGGGAGGCGATCAGCTGATAATGCTCTTTTCCGCCGTCGGCCGCCGCCCGCTGAAACCAGCGCTCTATTTTCATGGCGATCGATTCTTTCGAAAGCACCCTGCCGACTCCCGAACAAACCGGACAGGGATCCGAATAGGCATGCATTATCGATTGCCTGGTTCTCTGGCGGGTCATCTCCACCAAACCGAGATCGGAAATCGATGAAATGAACGTCTGCGATCGATCACTCTTCAGGGCGTTTTTGAATTCTTCGAAAACCCTGCGGCGGTGTTCCCTATCCTCCATATCGATAAAATCCACGATTATGATCCCGCCGATATCTCGCAGTCTGATTTGGCGAGCGATCTCCCGGGCAGCCTCCATATTGGTCCGGAATATGGCGTCGGCAACCCGCGATTTACCGGTGTATTTCCCCGTGTTGACATCGATCGCCACCAGCGCCTCCGTCTGGTCGATCACGATATATCCGCCGTTTTTAAGCCGCGCTTTGCGATCGAGCATCTTCTCGATTTCCGGCTCGATATCGTATTTATCGAAAAGCGGCCGATCTTCGGTATAAAGCTCGACCCGCTCGACCATTTCGGGGGCGAGTTCTTTCAGGTAACCGATAAATTTCCTGTATTCGCTTTTGTTGTCGATTACCACTCTATCCACGTCAGGAGTCATAAAATCCCTGATAATGCTGAAAATCATCTCTATATCTTTATGAACCAGGGCCGGCGCCTGTGCTTCCTCGACTTGTTTTTTCATCCGATTCCACAGTTTCGTGAGGAATTTGATATCGGCGGCGAAATCCTTATGGTCGCGCCCTTCGGCCACCGTGCGGATTATCATGCCGAAATTTTCCGGCAGAAATTCGGCGGCGATTTTCCGCAGACGCCTCTTCTCCTGCCACGACGTAATCTTCCGCGAAACCGCCACATGGCGGGCGCCCGGCAACAAAACCACATATCGCCCCGGCAGCGATATCTCCGAGGTCACCCGAGGGCCTTTGTTGCCGATCGGCTCCTTGATGATCTGCACCAACAGTTCCTGATCTTTTTTGAGAACGTCGGCTATCGAGGTATCCCTTTTAAGTTTTGCCCGCGGCACTTCCTGGCCTTCCTCGTCGAAATAATCGAGATCGGCCAATAAACTCGACTCGCCTTTATGATCCGACAGGTCGGAGAAGTGAAGAAAACCTGCCTTTTCGAGTCCGATATCGACGAACGCCGCCTGGATTCCGGGTAACACGGCGGTCACCCGTCCCTTGTAAATATCGCCCACCAGCCGTTCCGTTTCCGACCGCTCCACCAGAAGTTCGACCAACTGGCCGTCTTCCTTTATCGCAATCCTGGTTTCGTATTCGGCGACGTTTACGAATATCTCTTTTTTCACCTGTTTTTCAGAATGTGAATGCATCTCCAACCTTAACTTTATAGCCGCGGGAAAATTCAACCGAACTCATCGCTTTCCTTCCTTCCGGCTTGACTCTTTTCAGAACCACCGCGCCTTGCCCGCTGGCCACCATAATTCCGCTTCTGTCATCGGTCGAAACGATCACTCCCGCGGCCGCCTGCGGCGCTTCCTCCTCTGCGCTTGCCTTGAGGATTATCAACCTCATTCCGCCTAAGCTTGAGTAAGCTCCGGGCGATGGCGACAACCCCCGCACCAGATTTACGATGTCGGAGGCGGGTTTGCGCCAGTCGATCCGGCCGGTTTCGCGGGTCAATTTCGGCGCCGTACAATATCCGTCCGCAGCTTGCGGCCGCGGCGACAGGCGCCCCTCCGTCAGACCGTCTATCGTCTCCAGCAAAACGTCCGCTCCAACCTGCGCCATTCGGTCGTGCAGCGAACCGAAATCATCGTTTTCCTCGATTGCCATTTCCCTTTGAATAAGAATATCTCCCGTATCAACTTCCTTTTTCAATATGAAAGTCGTCAGTCCCGTTTTCTTGTCGCCTTTGATCAGCGCCCAGTTTATCGGCGCCGCACCCCGATATTTCGGCAACAGCGAGGCGTGAAGATTTATCGAGCCTAACCGCGGCAGATTGATAAGCCACTCCGGCATTATGCGAAACGCCACCACCACGTTCAAATCGGGCTGAAGAACGGAAATCGACCGCCTGAAATCCGGATCATTCAATTTGACCGGCTGCAAAATCGGCAGATGCAGCTTCAAGGCCTCGATTTTGACCGGTGTCGGAAGCAGTTTTCTGCCCCGGCCCCGGGGCTTATCCGGAGCGGTGACCACCGCCGCGATTTCCTGACCGGTTTCATATAATTTTTTCAGTGATGGTACGGCAAAATCAGGGGACCCAAAAAAAATCAACCTCATCCAACTCTTTCGCCATCTTTGATTTTCTGCAGCTCGTCTCTTATCGATTCCAATTCCGATGACTTCAGGCGGTCGATGAAAAGCGTGCCGTCGAGATGGTCGATTTCATGAAGCAACACCCGGGCGACCAGATCGGAAC
>CAZHVC010000354.1:0-2599 GCA_964535765.1 uncultured Ignavibacteria bacterium
GAAAGAATAACTTCGGCCTGCGATTGCGAAGCCGGATCGCCTTTGAAATAGAGATTTTCGCCGCCGATACAAAGCGCCGGAACCATGAGCAATACAACAATTGCCTCTCTCATAAGTCAGACTCCCTAATTGTTTAGAAACAATGACCGTCGACAGGCGGAGGGCCGCCCTTGAAAAACGCCACAAGATAGGTAACATCGCCTCCCCGGTTCTGGCAGTCACCGTTGGCATCGGCGCCAGGGTAAAAGCCGTTGACCTCGACAGGAGGAGGTAAGCCCAGCCCTTTGAAGTATCGCACAAGGTAGGTCACGTCGGAACCCATGACCTGAAGATCGCCATTGACATCACCGGGAATATAGGAAACCGCCGAATCGCTGATCGTGAAAGACCAGGTTAGGGAACGGGCCGAATAACCGTATTGATTGCGGGCGCTGACCCGCCAGTAATAACGGCCTTCGACCAACGGTCCGGCGTCCACGAAATAGGTGTCCGGCACGGAAGAGTCGGCCGATATCACCGAACCAAAAAGCGAATCGGAGGCGATTTCCAAAATATAGCTTTCCGCTCTTAGACTTCGATGCCAGCCGAAATCGACATATGACGTCTCTATAATCTGTTCGTTCAGCGGTAAAATGAGCAACGGAGTCTCGGGATACAAAATGACGTCAAAATCCCAGACCGTGGATCTGGGGGAATTGCCACCCGAATTTCTGGCCGTTACTCTCCAGTAATATCGACCCTCGGCAAATCCGTTCCGGTTGGAATAAAACGTGTCCACGACCGCCGAATCTCTTTCAAAGATACCGAAAAACAACGAATCATAGGCGATCTCGATCGTATAACCGGTGGCGGTCTCCGCCGGATGCCAGGAGAATTCGACACGATTGGAATCAAGTTGCGTCCCATCGGCCGGAAAGGAAAGCAGCGGCGCCGGCGGCGGAAAAGTCCCAATTGGATACAATTTTACATTCGCCGTAGTCGGCGGACCGTCGGCAACCACCACATTATTGACGGTGAGCGTTTCATATCCGGTTTTCAGAAATCTCAAAGTATAGGTGCCCGGCGATAAAACCCGGCGGTAACGCCCGAAATCGGGTCGCGAGAGCCGCGGGTTGATATCGGCATTCATCCTTTCAAGCACCTGGACCTCGGCCTCGAGCGGCTGGTTCGACAGTGAATCCCTGATAATGCCGGTGATCCCAGTTCCGAGGATCCGCTGCAATAGATAATATTCGCCAGGCAAGTGGCGAGCCACGATCCCATCCACTAACGAGGTGTCTTGTATCGTGGTGTCCGAAATCTCCACGGCGAACGAGACGGTGCCGAAATTGCCGTAGAAATAGGTCTTGAAATCGCCCTTGTTCACCAGGGCGCGCCTCGCCTCGTAGCATGAGTCGCCGGCATCGTTTATTATGCGGGAGCAATAGGCATCGCAAATCTGTTTCATCAAGGTTTCGTCGGGGGCGAATCCATGGCCACCGTCAGTGGAATACCAATACCAGTTATAATAGGCGACCTCAGATCGGCCATAAGTCGGAGAATGGTAATCCAACGCCAAAAGCGGGCGGTATTCCCAGGCGAATGCCGCGATAGCGATGTTTTCGGACTGAGTGAATGGAGCGGTACCTTTATACATAAGACTTTCCGGCGTGGTGGCCGCCGGATCGGTATCGATGCTCCAGCCGAAATCGTAATTGCGATTGTTGTCAACCCCGTCCTGATAATCGAATATGCCGTTCAGGTTATTGTCGCATTTGTTCTTGCGCCAATCCAGATCGCCCTGTTCAACAACGATATGCCCTTCCGGATTAATGAAGGGGACCACGAAAATCTCGATATTGTTCACATAATTGACTGCGGCGGTGTCGCCGAGGTTGTATTTGTGGACTATATCTTGGGCAAAACCCAAGGCGACCTCGACTCCCAGGATCTCGTCGGCGTGGACGCCGGCGCAGAAAAAAGCGGCCGGCTCGTCCTCTTTGGTCGAGACATTATCGGATATTTTCAAAGCCAAAATCGTAATCGAATCACGGGTGGAGAACCCGATTGAATCCAAACTGCATATGGCGGGGTTGCTTAAAGCCAAACTGTCCAGTTCGGAGATTGCCTCCGAATAGGTGTGATATTTAGCCGGAAATGTTTGGCCAAAAGCGCTGCCCGCAATTAGAAGTAGAATCGCGAAGAGTCTTTTCATTTTTCAGCACTTGGATAAATATAGGTAATTTTCAGACATTCGTCAATTCCTTCTTTGTCGGCCGTTACTGCCGTTATCGGCGGAAAGAAGGCGCCGGTTGATCGCGTAAAATAACAATTATTTCGGCCCAATCGTTGCAATCGATGAAGCCGGCCTGAAATTTTCGGAAACGCAAATATGGCTTGCCGCGGATTGCCGGGGTTTATATATTCCATCCGACAAATCGATTTCGCCGGAGTGGTGGAATTGGCAGACACGCTGTGTTCAGGGCGCAGTGGCCACAAGCCGTGGGGGTTCAAATCCCCCCTCCGGCAGCGACACGATCGGTACCCCGAATAGCCCAATAATTACCTGGAATATGGCTGTCGGGTGCCCATGGTTATCTAATCAACACCAGCTTGAAAT
>CAZHVC010000355.1:0-2596 GCA_964535765.1 uncultured Ignavibacteria bacterium
GCGCTGATCATACTATCGGCAAAGGCAAGCGCCTTGCGCGTCTTCTCGGCCAACTCTACCGACGAATACAGCTCAATTTTATTGGCCGTATTCATCATGTGAAGTGAGGCGGCCTGAAAGCCGAGCAAGTCGATAACCTCGCTGATAATCCTGCCGAAAGTCGCCGGAGAAGCATCGCCGTGAACCGAGGCTTTGGAAATAAACTCGTAGAGCTTGAGCGATTTTGTCCTCTTGTCGAGCCGAACGGATATGGAAAATACATATGGCAACCAGAGCGCCATCCCCCAGATCAATGCCACGCAACCGCCTAAATATCCAACCACCGACTCGAATAAAAATATAATCCGCGACTTTTGATAACTTGCACCCAAAACACCGATACTGCCGAACAGCCCGACCATGGTGCCGAAAAGCAACAACCCTGCCCCAAGCCCCATGAGCAAAACCCCTCGCGGTCGATAGGCAAGTGTCCCCGCCTTCAGTTTCCTAAATGCCAATATTGCGGCCGTTAAGGCCAAGGCCAGTATGAGCTTTTGTTGCGCCAGCAGCATAATTTGCTCCACACCCCCCGGAACGGATTCAGATATGGTTTCCCACTAAATTTATTATCGGTTTCAGTCTGGCGAATATTAAGACGACGGATTGTTTTCGAGGGATAATTTATGTCCTGATGCAGAGGGCAACCCCACCCGAATGGAAAAGGCGGCAATCGACATTAACATGGATTGGATAATCTATTAACCTCTCGCCTCTTGAAACCGGCCGCATCGGCGCTCATCTTTGGATTTTTACGGATTCACCGACGTCATTCGGCTTGACCTCCCTCGATGATGATAATATGATGAGCCATCGTTTGTTGTCGCCGATAGCCCGAGGGAGGACAAATGCCTGAAAAAAACAACGATTTTCAACCTTACATCAAAGCCGATCAGCGAATCCCCGAAATCACTTTGAGATCCGTCCTGTTGGGGGCGATTCTGTCCGGCGTATTCGGGATCGCCAACGCCTACCTCGGCCTCAAAGTAGGCATGACCGTGTCCGCCTCCATTCCGGCGGCGGTTATCTCGATGGCCGTGTTGCGGGGCGTATTGAAAAAGGGAACGGTCCTCGAAAACAATATTGTGCAGACCATCGGATCATCCGGCGAATCGCTGGCTGCCGGCGTCATTTTCACCATCCCCGCCTTTTTCATCTGGAACGCCCAAGGGTTGATCAGTCATGAAGTCGGACGGTGGCAGATATTCATGCTTTCCATTCTCGGTGGTTCGATGGGAATCTTGGCCATGATACCGCTTCGCCGCTACCTCGTGCAGAGCGAACACGGTCGGTTGGCTTTTCCCGAGGGAACCGCCTGCGCCGAAATAATTCAGGCCGGCGACACCGGCGGGGTCAAAGCAAGGCAGGTTTTCATCGGCATGGCCTCGGGAGCCATATATAAAATATTCATGTCGCTTGCCCGACTCTGGCCCGAAGTGCCGTCGATAAATCTGTTCTGGGGCGGCGGCAAGAAAGGCTTGCCCGGGGCGAACCTCGGCATCGACGCCACTCCGGCTCTCCTTGGGGTCGGCTACATAATCGGCCCGCGGATCGCCTCGTATATGTTCGGCGGCGCCGTTCTCGGCTATCTGGGAATCGCCCCGCTTCTTGCCTATATCGGCAACCAGGCACCCGATATCATCATCTCGCCGGCCGCGATTCCGTTAAGCCAACTCGACCCAGCCGGACTGCGCGGGTATTACATAAAGTATATAGGCGTCGGAGCGGTCGTTCTCGGCGGTTTCGTGTCGTTGCTGAAATCGATTCCGGTGATCGTCTCTTCTTTCTCGGCCGGCATCTCTCAGATATTGCACGGCAAAAGCGGGTCCGCGGGCGCTCCCCGCACCGACAGCGATCTTCCCCTCAATCTGGTGGTAGGCGGCCTGCTGTTGATAGCGCTTGCCATCTGGTTGATGCCGGGAACCGAACTCAATCTGCTGGGCGCCGCCCTAGCCGTGATTTTCGGGTTCTTCTTTGTCGTCGTCGCCGCCCGCATCGTCGGCATCGTCGGTTCATCCTCCTCGCCTGTTTCCGGAATGACTCTGGCGACGCTGCTGGCCACCTGCATGATTTTTCTCGCCTTCGGAATCAGCGGATCCACCGGCATGATCGCCGCCATGTATGTCGGCACGGTCGTCTGCATCGCCGTCTGCATGTCCGGCGATATCGCCCAGGACCTGAAAACCGGTTATCTGCTCGGTGCCACGCCCCGAAACCAACAGATCATGGAATTCGTCGGCCTGATCATTCCGGCGATCATAATGGGCGCCGTGCTGGCCCTGTTGAACAACGCTTTCGGTTTCGTCAAAGATGCCACCCATCCCGAACCGATGCTGGCGCCGCAGGCAAACGTGATGGCGGCGGTCGTTCAGGGAGTGATGCACGGTAACCTGCCCTGGATACCGATTCTTTGCGGCATAATGCTGGCAGCCTCGATCGAAATCATCGGGATCAGTTCGCTTCCCTTCGCCATAGGCCTATACCTTCCGCTCGACTTGTCGACGCCGATCATGGCCGGGGGAATACTCGCCGGCCTGATCAGACGCCGTTACGGCCAGGC
>CAZHVC010000356.1:0-2585 GCA_964535765.1 uncultured Ignavibacteria bacterium
GCGGTCGATTATCCCGACTGCCGCGGCGATCCGAAGGTGATTGTCTCTTATCGATTGAGCCGCGTTTATCAGCAATAATAGCGCCACGGCCGCATATACCGAATGTCGCCCGATAGCCGAGGATCGGCCGAATCGATCGATCGAGTGAATCGCCGCCAGAAGCAACAACGGGATTATAGGCAACAAATAGCGGGTATTGGCCAGGCCTAAATACCAGAATACGAAATAAACAGCCGATAACCATAGGCCGGCAGCCAAAGGCGGCGGAATCTTTCGGTAGAATATCAACAACGGCAGGAAAACGAAAGGAAGAGGGCCGGTTCTGCCCCGAAAAATATCGGGGAAATAGACAAGACGAAAAGGCGCCGTCAGAAAATTCAAGATCGTTTTCGCTTCCGTCTTCGGCATAATGGCGGCATTGAAAACATCGAATTCGTTTTTCCAGAATTCGGAATGAAACAAATCGTTGAAATAGGGAAAGAGCGGGTTTCCGGTGATTATCGCCGATCGGCCATACCAAGGAGCGGCAAACAGCGCAAGCATCAAAAAAAATAATACCAGATGCCCAAGTTTGGGCCGACTCATGACGACGATAATCGCCGTCGCCCCGGCGAAAATCAAAGCGTTGAGTTTCGATCCCGCCGCCAGGCCGGTCAATATTCCGGAGAGCAATAGCGCGGAAATATTTCTCGATTTGCGATACTCAAGAAACATCATGAATCCGGCCAGCGAGAAACCGGCGGCAAGGTAATCGCTTTTGGAATCGGCCACTCCGGAGACAAAAAACGGCACGGCCACCAGCAGAGGCAACATCAAGGCCTGATGACGCGTCAAAGTCCGCCGCGAAAATTCGACCGCCAAGAAAACAAGGCACAAAGCGAAACCAAACACGGCGAATTGAGCTGATTCCGCGGAGACAAGGCCAACCAAGGGAGTCGTCAACAATTCGCTGTTGAGCGCCGTGGCCGACATGGGGTTGGTCGGATAAAAATTTATCGCCTCATCGGCGACCCAGAGGCGCGGCAAACCAAGATGATAAAACAACGTATCGTTTTTAACCGGCGGTGACAAGGATGCCAGACCGCCCAAAACTATCAGCACCAGCGGTAGAATCAACAGATACCACGGTAAACCATCGCCGGGGAATTTACAGCGGCGGAGCGCCCGCCACCCCTCGACCGCAAAAAGCAAAAGGATTACGCCGAAAACGATAAGTATCGGGCGGCTCAACAAATGCAGAATCCCCAGCGTGAACAATATCATTATCGCCAGGCCGGCGCCCGGGAAAAACGAACTGAAAAAATCGCTTCTCAATTTGAATAGACGCCGGCAAATCACCGAACCGAGCCCGGAAAGAGAGATCAGATAAATCAAGGCCGCCGCCGTATCGACCGCCGTTTTCATAACCCCAAAAAATCCTTGATTCTGGTCAAACGCGAGACGAACAGGCTTGCGAAATAGCCGACAAAGGCAACGACCAGATAAATCACGATCAAGGTGGTCTTCCAAGCGGCCGAGTTTTTTCTTTTCATAAGCGAATTCTTCGGTTCATGACCGATCCGGCTTCCGCCGCCGGTAGCCGCAGGCTGCATTCCCCCAGAGCAGATAATCATAAATTATATCCGGCCACGGCAAAAAGGAAAGCGTTTTCACTATCAAGACCGTCGCCGCCAGCGAAAGCGGATTGGTCGAAAGCGATAAAAGCGATCTCCACACGGTTCCGGAAATCATCCCCCTTTTTTTCGCCTCGAGAATATCGACCGGCAGATCCCGGGAAAACTGCGGATGTTTTTCCATCAAATAGTCGATCGCATTCCGTCCGAATCCGCGGAACTGCCGACATACCTCGCCCAATTCGCGCCGATGATGATGGAAAGTGACGGCGCTGCCGTCATAAATAATCCGGGCGCCCGATGCCACCAGCCGGAGACCGAAATCGATATCCTCGCCGCCCCAGTTGCGGAAATTGGTGTCGAAACCGCCCAGTTTCGAAAACAGCGACCTGGTTATGGCGAAATTGTTGCTTGTGAACATTCTTCCGGGGATTTCGGGCGTCGGCGCTCTTTTTTGGTGGCGGCCGCGCGAATATAGATATTTTTCGAATCCGCTTACCGATTGCCCAGGCGGCGGTTTGACCTCGCCGAGCCGCACGGTGGAGTCATCGACGTCTTTCAATATCGATTCGACATAGCCGCAGTCGGGGACCATATCACCGTCGAAAAATATCAAAAAACGGCCGCTCGACTTTTCGGCGCCGAGATTGCGGTTGGCCGACCTTCCCAGAGGAATAGGGTTGCGCACATATTTGAAAAATATCGGATAACGCAGTCTTTTGATCATCTCTTCGCAGCCGTCGGTCGAACCGTCGTCGCAGATGACGATCTCAAACAGGCGCGGCCGGTCGATCTGTCGGCGCAGACTTCCCAGAGCCGCCGAAAGCGAATCTTTCTGATTGCGGACCGGAATGATGATACTGACTTCGATCATCGGCCGAGCTCCCGATAAATCGACATCAATTTCGGACTTTCGTTTTCCCAGATATATTTCGGCCTCGCCGCAAGACACGATTTCCGGGCCTCTTCTTT
>CAZHVC010000357.1:0-2583 GCA_964535765.1 uncultured Ignavibacteria bacterium
ATTAGATTGGGTCTCTGCTGTATATTCCGCAGCCAGCCGATAAAATTTCGCACGACATCGGCAGCGTCGCTCAAAAACATGAGCCGCCATAAGGCTCTGCGGAAAATTTCCGAATTATGCATACACAACGCCCTGGCTTTGAACGATGCGCTGGTATATTGCAAAAATCACGAAATCGGTGCTTTTCGTATCAGCAGCGGCATCTTCCCCCTGCGGACGCATCCCCATTTCGGCTACGCGATCGACGAGCTTCCCGAAGCGGCGCAAATTAGGGCTTTGTTGGGCAAATGCCGTGAATTCGCCCGGACCAACGATATCAGGACCACTTTTCATCCGGATCAATTCGTCGTTCTCAATTCCCCTCGACCGGATGTCGTGGCCAGCTCGATCGCCGAACTGGAACATCATGGGGAGATGGCGGAATTGGTCGGCGCCGATGTCATAAATATCCATGGCGGCGGGAAATACGGCGACAAGGATGAATCGTTGACCCGGCTCATCAAGGGCATAAACCGGTTATCGCACCGGGTCAGAGAACGTTTGACCCTGGAAAACGACGACAAATCGTTTTCTCCGGCTGACCTGTTGCCGGTTTGCTGGAGCGAGGAAATCCCTTTGGTGTACGATGTGCATCATCACCGCTGCTTGCCGGATGGAGCAGCTGTTGAGGAGGCCACCGGAGCCGCCCTGTTCACCTGGAATCGGGAGCCGTTGTTTCATATTTCCAGCCCCCTGTATGGCTGGCATGAGGACCACAGGGAAAGGCATCATGATTTTGTCGATATCGAGGATTTCCCGAAAGTTTGGCGAAAACTCGATATCACGGTTGAAGTCGAGGCCAAGGCGAAAGAGATCGCCGTTGACAAACTTCGGCTGGAATTGAACGGAATTGGAGTTAAAAGCGATAATTGAAATTCCCTGGCGGAGTCCTTTTTTCGGTGAATTTCGAGAATCACCGATGACGGTCCTGAAACCGATCTAGGTCCCGAATCGTCTTTGGGCGGTTCTGTGCAATTTCCGCACAGTTTTTATCGAGCTGGCGGCCACCTGTAGAAAACGAATCTATTGTTCCGCAGGGTGTTGCGGGAAAAGCGCCGGTCGGCACGATTTGTGATACTTTATCCGCCGGGCATTACTGACGATAATCCGACAGGCGCAGATAGATCGGAGGGATTATGAGATCAATCACCCTTTTGGCGGCCGCCGCTTGTTTTGCCCTCGGCATCTCAGCCATAGCGGTGTGCGGCGATTTCGCTAATATCATCTTTCTGCATCACTCTACCGGCTCCAACCTTATCGCCCAAGGTGGGGTCAGAAATCTGATCGCCTCCTACAACGCCCAATATGGAGATAATCTCGAGTTCTGGGATCACGGTTATAATTATCAAGGGGTGCGCGACCAAGACAACAATTCTTACGGCAGCTACAATATTCCAAGCGACAACACCAATCCCGACGGTTTTTATGCGCTTTTCCATCAGCCGTTGCACGATCCCCCCGACAACGCTTTCAGCAGGTTCATGTTGCCGCATACGATGGGCGCCCGGACGATAACCCATGACGTGTTTGTTTTCAAATCGTGCTATCCGGCAAGCGACATATCGAGCGAGTCGATGCTTCAGCAGTACAAAGATTGGTATTTATCGATTCGTGAGATAATGGATGCGCATCCGGAGAAAATCTTCATTCCGCTTACGCCGCCGCCTTTGGTGCGCTCCGCCACCACACCGGCCAACGCCGACCGGGCCCGGCGATTCGCCTTGTGGCTGTCTTCGGCGGAATATCAGGCGGGTCACCCCAACGTTTTCGTTTACAATTTCTGGTGGGATCTGGCCGAACATGATTCGACCTCAATTTATTACAACTGCCTGCGGGCCGCCTACGGGGGCACGGGCGGCGATTCCCATCCCAACCAGCTGGCCAACCAGACCTGCGGTCCCTTGTTCGTCAATCATATAATCGCCGCCATACTGGCATATCGGCAGACTCAGGGCATTGGCGACGATTATCAGGAGCTTCAGCCTGCGGCGTTCCGGCTGGCCGACAATTATCCGAACCCGTTCAACAGCTCGACCGTGATTCGTTTCCGGTTGCAGTCGGCCTCAAATGCCCGCCTGACCGTTTATGATCTCATGGGGAATCAAGTTCAATTATTTGATCTGGGATTTTTGTCCGCAGGTGAACACTCGGCCGTCTGGAACGCTTCGGGGTCGGCCTCCGGCGTTTATTTCTTCAGACTCGGCACCGACACCGAGCAAAGGACGGGCAAGATGCTTCTTCTCAGGTAAGCAGCCGCGATAATCGCAAAATAGTCAAATTCGGATGACTATCGGGCGGCTTGTCCGGCGGATAATTGTTGCCGCCTGAGGCCGGGTTACCGCCCGAAGAGCGGATCGATTTCTCTAATCGGCGCCGGGGGAGCGTTGCCAACCGGTTTTTCGAGGGCGGGGGTGAAGAAATGGCAATAGCTCAACGCCGCATTCCCCTTGAAATATTGCACCGACCCGCTGCTGGCGGAACCCTTTGCCGTTTTCATTCTTCCCGGAAAACATACAGGTTTCCAGAATCGCTGATGAATTATTC
>CAZHVC010000358.1:0-2573 GCA_964535765.1 uncultured Ignavibacteria bacterium
AGATTATCCGGCCATCCATACGGCTCAGACAGATCAACGAACCATCCGCCGCGGCCTCGAATAAACGGTCGGCTCCCAGAACGGGGCCGATATCCGGTCTTTCTCCGATATCGCCGCTCCAAATCAGCTCCCCAGAAAACAGATCGGCGCAATTTATCTTTCCCCGGCCGTCGGCCCAGAAAATCCGTGAGGCGTCGATCGCCGGCGAAAGACAAATACCGAACGTCGGTTTGCTCCAAAGTTTTCCGCCCGTCAGGTAATTAATCACCAAGAGCCGGCTGTCCTGGCCGTCCTCGCAAATCGCCATGAGCGAATCGGCCAGTTCCGGAGGACAGCCGAGTTGTCGACGAAGTTTGATCTCGGCGACCTCAAGCCCGCTGTTTATCTCGATGACATGGATTTTTTTGTCCGATCCCGGTTGGAACAAGTAATTATCGGCCATGGCCGGTGAATAATAAAGCGGAAGCCGGAATTTGATTCGCCAGAGTTTTTCCAGCGATTGCCCGGTTTCTCCGGCGACGATTCCGGTTCGCGCCGGTCCCCCCTTATAAGCCGAATACAGAGGATAATTCTCCGGAGCTATTTTGAGGTTCGGATGACTGCCGGCGCAGGCGAGCGAAAGCGCAAGAGCCAATCCCCCTCCCTTTATAAGCAGGCCGCGGGACATCTAATCAATAATTCCAGCCAAAGAAAAAGTCAAAATCGAATCCATGACCGTATACATCTTTATCATCGGCTCTTTTGGACAAATCAAAACGTAGGACCGTCAAATATCCGAGCGAAACCCGTGCTCCGAAACCGAAACTGCCGATCCAGGGCCGATTGATGTCGCCCCAGATTTTGGCCGCATCCACGAATAAGGCGCCCCTGATCGCCTGAAAACTGAGTGCGCCGATAGGCATCCCGATCAACAATCGATCCACCAACGGGAAGCGTAATTCATTATTAATCAAAAGGATATTCTTGTCGTAGAACGACCGCCGGGGATATCCCCGCAAATCCCAACTGCCGCCGAGATAATGCCTTTGGGGATCCTGACCATCCGAACCGAGATAGACTGTTCGCAGGGCATAGGCCGAGGATTCCGAGATCCGGAAATACTTTCGGATATCGACCGTTACGGCGGAATTGTAATATCTCAGCTTTGGAATTTCGATCGAACTTGCCAGCGAAACACGCAATCTGAAACCGTCGATGGGGCCGGAAGGCTCCCATATGGAAGTGTCTTTGATATAAGACAAGACCGGCGTCGCAACCGTCGCACCCGGGTCGTTGGAACGCAAAGTCTGTTTGAAATACTTTCGCACATAAAGTGAGGCTTCGGCCCTATCGAATCTGGAAAACGGGTAGCTGGCAAGAGCCACACCGCCATAGGTTTCTTCCTCGACATAGCCGTAATAATCATCGTCGTAATCATTAAAGAACCGATAGACCCCAAATCCCCAATTGAGGCGCCGTTGCCGATTGACATACGTGACGGCCGCATTGGTGCTTCTGAGAAGATTGTGGCGGCTGTCGCCTGTGTTATAAAGCAACAGATAGTATTGATGATCTCCCAGGACATCGGTGAGAGCTCCCTGCAGACCGCCGACGGTGCCAAATATCGCGTCGTAGGACAGCGCCGATTGGGCGATATCGAAAGAAAGTTTGGTTTTATATTTCATTTTTCCGGCCAGATGCTCGCCGGTTATTCGTTCCGGCCGCCAGCCGTCGGCTTGTTCCCAGACCCGACCCGGCTGATGGGCGATTTGCTCCGCCGCGGTATCCGGCACAAGCTTGTAAATGTGATAGCTCATCTCCTGATAACCGCTGAAAACTATGGCGGAATCATTCGCCGAAAAAGAGGGATCATAAGCGCCGGTCGCCAGATTCGTCAGCCGGAACAAGCGTGGATTGTCGCTTAAGGGATGCTCCAGAATATATATATCGGGTGAGCCGCTTTCGTCGTTGGTGAAGACGATGCTGTCGTGCTGATTCGCCCAGCTCGGGGAGAAGCTGGATGAATTCCCCGATGTGAGTTTTATGATTGTACCCGACTGCCGCGAAAAAGCATAAAGATCAGCGCCGTACATATTGTCTCTATCGGAACTGAAGACGATATACTTTCCGTCGGGCGAAAAAGCGGGGGATTGATCGTTGTAGATGTCATCGAACAACCTGGCCAATGAATCGTTATCGAAATGATAAACATATATATCGTTGGTCCCGTCTTTGCCGGTGCCGCTGAAAGCGATCATTTTTTGATCGAATGACCAGGCCGGTGAGCTGATGGCGCTCAATTGTTCGAAACGGCGGCTGAAAACGAGTTTTTTCCCTTTAGGATCGAATATGTAAAGAATGTCCGATTCCTTGCTTTTCGAGGCGAATGCGATTCTGCCATCGACACCCGCATCGATATCGGAATCCACGAAATGCAACGACTCGAATCTGGCCGATCTTTCGCCTTTCACCAGTTGCCTGAAGCCGGCCTTTTCACCCTCGAGCGGCATCATGGCGATATTCGAATAACCGAGCCGGATCGTCTTGAAAGCAATGAAATCTTTGCGGCCGTCTTTTTCCTCAAGCGAGAAAGC
>CAZHVC010000359.1:0-2573 GCA_964535765.1 uncultured Ignavibacteria bacterium
CTCTTCATTATACCGTGAAGCTTCTGATCGACTTCCTCGCGGCTCCAGCTCATGCGCATGCTGTTTTGCGTCATTTCCAATCCGGAGGTGGCCACACCGCCGGCATTGGCCGCTTTGCCCGGGCCATAAAGCACGCCGGAGTTGATAAAGACTTCCACCGCCTCGGGCGTGCTCGGCATATTCGCACCCTCGGAGATGCAGATACATTTGTTCTTGACGAGCGTTTTGGCGTCGTTGCCGTCTAGTTCGTTTTGAGTGGCGCAGGGGAGGGCGATATCCACCGGTATGTTCCAGATCCCGGTCCCTTCGTGGTATTCGCATTTGTATTTGTCGGCATATTCTTTGATTCGCCCGCGCTTTACGTTCTTCAGTTCCATCACGTATGCAAGCTTTTCGGGATTTATGCCGTCTTTATCGTAGATGAATCCATTGGAATCGGAAAGCGTGACCACTTTGCCGCCGAGCTGATTTACTTTTTCGGTAGCATACTGTGCTACGTTGCCCGAACCGGATACCGATACGGTTTTGCCCTTTATTGACATGCCCCGGGTATTCAGCATCTCCTCGGCGAAATAGACGCAACCATAACCGGTCGCCTCAGGCCGAATGAGGGAACCTCCCCAGTTCAGGCCTTTACCGGTCAATACGCCGGTGAACTCGTTGCGTAGCTTCTTATACATGCCGAACATGTAGCCGATTTCGCGGCCGCCGACGCCGATATCGCCGGCGGGAACGTCGGTATCCGGCCCGATATGACGGAACAATTCGGCCATGAACGCCTGGCAGAATCTCATCACCTCGTTATCCGACTTTCCTTTGGGATCGAAATCGGAACCGCCCTTGCCGCCGCCCATAGGCAGGGTGGTCAGGCTGTTTTTGAATATCTGTTCGAAACCCAAGAATTTCAGGATTCCGAGATTGACGGTGGGGTGAAACCTCAGGCCGCCTTTATAGGGGCCGATAGCGCTGTTGAATTCGACGCGATACCCCTTATTCACCTGTATCTTTCCCCTGTCATCAACCCAAGGAACACGGAATAAAATCGCCCTTTCCGGTTCGACGATTCTTTCGAGTATCCGGGCTTCCCGGTAAATCGGATTTCTGTCGAACACGATCCAGATCGATTCGACGACTTCCTGGACCGCCTGGTGGAATTCCTTTTCCCCGGGGTTTTTCTTGATCACCTGATCCATGAATTCGGCGACTTCTTTTCTCATCACTTTCTCCTGATTCTTTTAACCCTTATTTTCAAACGTATCGACTTGATCTGCTTTTGATTTCGATTTTATAAATTGTTCCATATTTCACAATCCATGAGGCCAAAAAATAGTAATTCATCGGTATCAGTCAAGGAAAATATTGACTGGGGTTGGGGTGGATACGGTGGAACAAAAAGGCGAAGACACGGGCCGTGGCCGGCCGATCGGAGATCGGCGTATTTATTGATAGGCAATGGATATATAGAGATCGGGCAGATCAGGATCATTCAGTTCCGACGAATGGGGATTTTTCGATTTTCTATGTTCAATTCAGGTGACAAACAGCTGGCAAAACGTGCAATCATATTCGAAAAACGAATGAAAAATGAGGGGAGGTCGATTGATTGCCCCGGGTTGCGCTCAGGCTGGGCGATGCCGAATACGGCCGCGTGCAGGGATCGATTGGCTGGCCCAGGCGAAATTATGATTCGACGATGTCGGCCGGCGGATGCCGGCGGCTTGCGGATAACGATTGGTAAAGATGGTTCAGGCGTATGATAATAAGGAAAACAAATCTCTACGCATACAGCCCCCTCAACTCGCTGGCCTCGATAACCCGCTTGATGCCGACGATGAACGCCGCCGTGCGCATATTTACTTTATATTGACGGGCGATCTCGACCACCGTCCAGAACGAATTATCCATTATCTCTTTCAAATCTTTCTGCACCCGTTTTTCCTTCCAATAATATCCCATACGATTCTGTACCCATTCGAGATACGACACGGTTACTCCGCCGGCATTGCAGAGGATATCGGGCACGACGAAAACGCCGTTGCCGTCGAGTATATCGTCGGCCTCGGGAGTGCACGGGCCGTTGGCGCATTCCGCAATCAGACGGGCTTTGACCCGGGACGCATTTTCGTGAGTGATCTGGTTTTCGAGAGCGGCCGGGATCAGGATGTCGACAGGGAGTTCAAGTAGGTCCAACGGGTTGTTGATTTTCTCGGCTTGGCCGGTGAGGTGGAAATCTTTCAGAGTGCCGTTAAGGCGGACGAACTCGATCGCCTTTTCGGGGTCAATCCCGCTATCGTTATAGAAAGCACCGTCAATGTCGGATATCGCCTTGATCTTGCAGCCGATTTTGGAAAGTAAAAGGGCGGCGAAAGAGCCGGCGTTGCCGAATCCCTGAATGGCGACACTGCGGTTTGGCAGATCCCAATTCAGGTGTTTGGCCGCCTGCCGGACCACATAGACCATCCCCTGAGCGGTCGCCGTATTGCGTCCCTGAGAACCACCCAGCGCCAGCGGCTTGCCGGTGACCACCGCCGGTATATAATCGCCGTAGTGCATCGAGTAGGTGTCCATAAACC
>CAZHVC010000360.1:0-2563 GCA_964535765.1 uncultured Ignavibacteria bacterium
GCCGAGCGGACATCGTGAATTACCGGCCAGGGCGGTCGACATTTCGATCAGCAACATGGGCGGGCCGTTTTTAGTCAAGCTCTTGAATCATTTCGAATCATACCTCAAAATTGGTCCTTTTTTCAGCCTGATTTGCCACGATGTGGGGGCCGGCGCCCACCTGCACTTGCAGGTTCCCCGGCTCGCTCATAATCTTCCCGAAACGCCAGAAGCCGGTTCGGCCGGACCAAGCTAACATCAATACAGTCATATAGATTGCCAATTCTCCTTGACCGGCCGTCGGCGACCGCCTAAAATCGCCTTAAACCGAGGGACCTGCCCTGTGTCAAAATTATCGAGAAACGATGAGATGGAGGAAATCAAGGGGTTCATATCAGGCGATAACAAAGCCTTCGGAGAGCTGGTCAATCGATACAAGGAAAGGATCTACACCGTGGTGCTGCGGATGGTAAGAAACAGAGACGACGCCAAAGATATCGCTCAGGACGCTTTCGTGCGAGCCTATCGCAATCGGCGGTCGTTCAGGGAGGAATCCGGTTTCTATACCTGGGTTTACCGTATCGCGGTGAATCTGGCCATAAATTTCCTAAATCGTGATCGAGAACGGTCGGCTTATTCGCTGGACGATCCGCGGCTCGGCGAGCAATCGACCGGGGTTTCGGATCAAAATATCGACGCCGAAGAATTGCGCCGGGCGATCGATGAGGCGATCGCCGGGCTGCCGGCACGCCAACGGGCGGTGTTTGTGCTGCGCCAGTATGAACTCAAAAGCAACAGTGAAATCGCCTCGTTGTTGTCGATAACCGAAGGGGCGGTTAAGGCCAACTATTTCCAGGCGATAAGAAAACTCAGGCAGGTCTTGGGTCGATACCTTAATGAAGGGAGCCTGGTATCATGAATTGCGCGGCGTTTAGAGAACATCTCGATGATTTCGCCCGGGGCAGGACGGCCGAATATATATCGAAGGCGATGCGGACTCATCTGGAAAGCTGCCCGGCCTGCCGGACCGAATTCGCCGATCATTCGGCCTTGCTTTCGCTCTTGGATAGGCAATCGGAAATCAAAATAGAACCGGATGAGCTGGCTGGATTTCTGCCCGGTGTCTGGAATAAAATCGAAAGGGGAAAAGGCTATCGGGCGTGGTCATATCGGCTGCTGCCGGCGGCAGCGCTGGCGGTTGTACTGTTGGCTTTCGTTTTCCGGCAGATTCCCGACCGAGGGATTTCCCCCGAGGCCGGCGGGACGGTCGAAAACCTTGAATCGCTCGAAGCATATTCGAGCTTGATCGCCGCCATGTTCGGAGACGAAATCGTGCAGGAGATCGAAATCGTCGAGCAGGAACTGGAAAGCCAAGGCTTGTTTTTTGTCGGCGGCTACGAAGACATGATGATGAGCATGGGCGATGAAGATCTTAAAAAACTGGAAAGCAAACTCGAAGAACTGAGAGGCAATAAGGGGTAAAGAGATGCGAACGCTTTTGAAAATAATATCGATGATGGCGCTGCTTTCGGCCGGACTGTCGGCCCAGGCCCAGGGGCCGGCCGGTCCGTTCGGCCCGCCCGAGGGAAGAATGCGGGATAGAGTCAGGGAAAGGATAAAAACGATCAAGGTCTGGAAACTTACCGATGAACTGAATCTTTCCCAGGCTCAATCCGAAAAGTTCTTTCCGGTTTACAACCGCAATTTCGAGCGGCTGGAGGAGATAGAGCAGGAAAAGCGGAAAGTGATGGACCGGCTCGTTGATGCAACCGCCGAAAGCAAACCCGATGAGGCGGAAATAGCGGAAATCAGGAAATATCTGGATCGGCTCGACAGCCTGGATCAGGAGATTCAGGATCTCAAGGTGAAATTCCGGGGTGAATTAAAAAATATCCTGACCGAACTCCAGATAGGCAAGCTTTACCTGTTCGAGTTCCGATTCAGGCAGCAGATGCAGGAAATAATGCGCGATATCCGCAGAGAAGGCGGAAGACCGCATTTTGATAGAAATCAGGACAAATAAAAGAAAATGAAAGGGAGGATAAAATGAGATACGTGATTGCCGCTTTGATCGTGATGATGGCAATAGGCGCAGTCTCCGCAGCCGCTCAGTGCAGAATTCTGGCCTTAGCCGACGAAATCGGTCTGACCGAGCAGCAAAAGGAGCAAATGGAAAAAAGCCTGATCGCCGAAAAAAGAGAAAGAATCCAGCTTAAGGCCGATCTGGAGAAAGCCAAACTCGATCTCCGCGAAATCATGCGGGCCGATAAAATCGACCGGGCTGCCGCTTTGAAAAAAGGCGACCAGATTTCGGCGATCAAGGCCGAGATGGCCAGAAAGAGACTTGCCGGAAAAATCGATCGACTGGAAATGTTGAACGCCGAACAACGGGCCAAACTGCAGAAGGCGTTAGGTCCGGAGGCTCGTCGGCAGGGCCTTGGACATAAGCGGAATTGTGATGGACCCGGCGGTCGATTCAACCCGGGCAAAGGCGATGGGCCTTGCTGGCGCCTGGCCGATTGAGGCTTAAGAACGGCAAACCCCGATAATCCGCATACCTACCTGAAAAGCCCCGGTTTCGGCC
>CAZHVC010000361.1:0-2559 GCA_964535765.1 uncultured Ignavibacteria bacterium
GTCCGGTTCCTGACCGGTGGAGCGACGGCGCTGTTCGGCAAGGTTGGCATACGGCGATCAAGGGATCACCAGCTATCGGGGCCGGTCGGCCGATAAGCAACACCCCCGACTTTGCCAAGCCAGAATGCTTTTTTATCTCGATGCCACAAGGAGTTCCGACCGTCGGATCAATTTTCCGAGAAAAAGCGGTCGTCGTATTCGATTTCGAAACGCAGCTTGTGGTTGGCCTCCTCCTGGGCGAGGCTGTTAAAAGTGGTTTTCAGATTGGCGTCGTCGGTGGCGGCGGCCAGATCCAAGTAAAGCTTGTAAGCCGCTTTTTCCGCCTTCATGGCGATTATCAAAGCCTGCTGATAATCGAGATCCGGAGTCAGCTCTATGTCGACCAGATGATCACCGATTTTCAGGTCCTTTACTTTTTGCTCGGTTCCGATAGTGATCTTGCCGGCTTTTACGTTCAGTAGCTTTACCTTGTGGCCGTGTTCCTGAGCGGCGAAATCCATGAAAACCTGGCGCATATTCGGATTGTTCACGGAATTCGACAGATCGTTATAAAACTTATAAGCCTCTTCTTCTTTTTTGATTGCGAAATCGATAATCTCGCTGACCGAACCGAATTTCATTTTCCTGCTCCTTGCCTCATTCGTTGCTTTTTCTTGTTATCATATTTCCGTATTCGTCCTCGGGACAAAATGAGCCTTTCAGTCTCTTCGTCCCCCGGACCCATTTATTAAAATAAACTGCCCGAAAGATATTTCGCCACAATTATTTTACGGTCGTTTTCGCCATCTCAACGGCCCCTTTGCCGGAAAAAGCTTGCTTTATCTGAGGAAGTTGTCCTAATTCTCGAGAGGTTGTCCCCGACAAACTATTTTTAACGAGCAAAGGAGGAAGCACATGAGGTTCACCGGAGCGGCGATTCTGTCGGCGATTTTGATTTTGACCTGTGCTTGGCGTGTCCAGACGGTCAGGGCTGAGAATATCGTCTCGAAAAACACCGTCATCGGCGTAAAAGGGGGCTTGATCACCGGTGGAGAATTCTGGGTGGAGGATTATCCCTACGATATGGAATCCGATATGAGTTTCAGTTTCGGCAGTTATCTTGATCACAAACTCGGGGAAAAGATTACCGGCGGGCTTTACCTCGATGCCCATAACCTGGCCGTTTACGAAGAAAGCAGTCTCCTGCTTGATATGGGAATAACTATCAAGGCGCTGCTGGGCGGTAAAAGTTCAAACTTGACATTCAAACCGGGGATCGGGTTCGGCTACGGTATGTTGGGAGAAATAGAGGGTCTGGTGGATGGCTCGAATTATTTTTTGCTGAGGGGCGGTTGTGATGTCGTGGTAAGCACCTCTAGCTCGCTGTCCTGGCTTGGTGAGGTTACTATCATGGGAGCGGCCGTCGGCGGCAACGATGATTTCGATATGGGATTTGGCCCGATGTTTCTGATTAGGGGTGGTCTGGCTTTTTAGTCTCGATTTTGTGGAAAGAAAGCAGGGGTGTCTCATCTCCCCTGCTTTTTTGTTTCTATTCTTTTTTCCGCAACTTCTTTCGATATTACTATGGCTTTCCTTGCCGGTGCCGACCCGGCTGAAAATCTGATTAGGACTTGAACAATTCTGAACCGGTCTGTATCTTCCGGCGATTTATGCGAGTTATTTATGTGAGAATAAGGAGGTGACGGCATGGGAACACAATTCAAGGGTCATAAAATAAGCGATAACGTATTCTGGGTCGGAGCGATTGACTGGACCCTGGCCGATTTCCACGGATATTCCACGCGCGGCTCGACCTATAACGCCTACCTCGTGATCGATGAAAAAACGGCCCTGATCGACACCGTAAAAGCTCCCTTTTTCGAGGAAATGATGGCCCGCATTCGTTCGGTGATCGACCCGCGGAAAATAGACTATATAATCTCCAACCATTCGGAGATGGACCATACCGGAAGCTTGCCGCAAACTTTAGCGGTGACCGAACCGGACCAGGTTTTCGCCTCGGCGGCCGGAGCTCAAAATATCCCTGCCCACTTTCATGGCAATGACCGGATCGTGCCGGTTAAGGAGGGCCAGCGATTAGCATTGGGCAGGCGCAGCCTTCGTTTCCTGGAAACGAAAATGATTCATTGGCCGGACAGCATGTTCGCCTATCTCGAGGAGGACCGGCTTCTATTTTCCAACGACGTGTTCGGTATGCACTGGGCCTCCAGCGAGCGCTATGTCGATCAGATCGATCCCGGCGTTCGCGATTATGAGGCGGCCAAGTATTTCGCTAATATATTCATGCCCTATTCGAATCTGGTCGGGAAGCTGTTGGAGAAGATGAAAACCGCCGATCTGGCCCCGCTGATTATCGCCCCCGACCACGGACCGATCTGGAGAAAAGAGGCTGATATCGAGATGATAATGCGGAAATATGCCGTCTGGGCCGATCCTCCTTCCACACTCAAGGCCGTTATCGCCTATGATACGATGTGGGGGAGCACGGCCGCCATGGCCGATGCCGTGGCCGCCGGGCTGGAAAGCGGCGGGGCGCGTCCCAAGGTCATGCCTTTATCA
>CAZHVC010000362.1:0-2557 GCA_964535765.1 uncultured Ignavibacteria bacterium
GATCTATGAAATCCTCGACGACGACAGTTGGGGCTATTAGTCTGTTGATTTTGGTAATATGTTGCAGCATATATAATTAACCTAAAATAGACGGGAGAGGTAAATTTTTTTGAGAAAATACTTTACTTTTTAGTAAAGATTACGTATAATCTATCCGAAAGGTTAATGACAATGAAAATCACGGCGCTTGAAGAATACGGTTTGCGATGTATGTTGCTTTTGGCAAGGCAACAAGCTGGAACATCTTTGACCTTGCCGGAAATCGCCGCCAAAGAGGGCCTTTCGATACCCTATGCCGGTAAGCTGCTGATGATATTGAAGCAGGCCGGTTTGGTGAAAGCCGCCCGCGGCCGCAAGGGAGGATATGTTCTGGCCAGACCGGACAATCAGATATATCTCAGCGAAATTTTCGGCTGCCTGGGCGATTCCGTATTCACGAGCACGTATTGCGTTCAACGCAGTGGTGGGAACGATATCTGCGTCCATATGAACAATTGCGATGTAAAAAAGATCTGGACCGGTATCGATCGTTTTTTCTCGAGCGTCTTCAGCCGGGTGACTTTGGCCGAACTGGCATCGGGGAACAGCGCAATCTTCGAATCCCTTGCCGCCAGCCCCGTCAGTTCAGGAAACGCCGCCGGTTCGGGAACAGCGGAAAAATGATAATGGTTTCGTCTATAAAATAGAAAGAGGTCAAAATGTCCGATCGAAAAAACGTTTTTGCATTTTACGATATCCATGTGGAAATCGAGGGGAAGGAAGTGGTGAAGGGGGTTTCGCTCGAGATCAAACCGGGCGAGAAACATGCCATTATGGGTCCCAATGGTTCGGGCAAATCGAGCTTGGCCAACGCGCTGGCCGGCCATCCCAGTTATCAAATAACCTCGGGGCGGGCCTATCTTGCCGGCAAGGATCTGTTGGAGCTCGATGCCACCGAAAGGGCGCGGGCGGGATTGTTTCTTGCTTTCCAGTATCCGCTGGCGATTCCCGGTGTCACCGTCGCCAATTTTTTACGCACGGCGATCAAGGCCAACGGCGGCGATGAGGAGCGCTTGAAAAATTTCCGCAAGGAATTGCTCGAAAAATTCAAGCTTCTGGAAATCGATCAATCTTTCGCCGCTCGTTACCTCAACGATGGTTTTTCGGGGGGCGAAAAGAAGCGGATCGAAATCCTGCAAATGGCCATTCTCAAGCCGCTGGTGGCGATTCTCGACGAGACCGATTCCGGACTCGACATAGATGCCTTGAAAATAGTGTCGCAAGGCATAAACACGTTCGCCCATAAAGAGGGCGGGGTGTTGTTGGTCACCCATTATCAGCGCATTTTGAATTATGTGAAACCAGACCGCATTCACGTGATGATGGACGGCAAGATCGTCCGTTCCGGCGGTCCCGAGCTGGCTTTGCAGCTTGAAGAACAAGGATACGACTGGCTGAAAATCGAACCTGCCGGCGTGGGTGGGAGGTGATTGTCGTGGCCGAATTGCAAAATAAGAACCTAAGCATCGCCAGTATCGGCGATGACTATGCCGCTCAGTATGGTTTTCATGATGCGGAAGATTATTTTCATAAAAGCCCTAAGGGACTCGGTCATGAAGTGGTCGAGATGATCTCGCGGTTGAAAAACGAACCCGAATGGATGACTAAATTCCGTCATGAGGCGCTCGATATATTTCTGGCCAAACCTATGCCGCAATGGGGCAACACTGAGCTGCTGAATTCTATAGATTTTTCGGACATTCATTATTATGTCAGACCGACGGAAAAGCAGGGCCGCTCGTGGGATGAAGTCCCGGAAAACATAAAAAAGACTTTCGATAGATTGGGAATACCGGAGGCCGAACGCAAGTTTCTGGCCGGTGTTTCGGCGCAATACGAGTCGGAGGTTGTTTATCACTCTCTTAAGGAAGATTTGCGTAAGCAGGGGATCATTTTTCTCGATATGGATAGCGGCCTGCGCGAGCATCCGGAGATCGTGCGCAAATACTTCTCGACCGTGATTCCTCCGTCGGACAACAAGTTTGCCGCCCTGAACTCGGCCGTTTGGTCGGGCGGGTCTTTCATCTACGTGCCGCCCGGGGTCGATGTGAAAATACCGCTCCAGGCCTATTTCCGAATAAACGCCGAGAACATGGGGCAGTTCGAACGCACGTTGATTATCGCCGATAAAGGATCGCGAGTCCATTATATAGAAGGTTGCACCGCTCCGGTCTATTCCACCAATTCGCTCCATTCCGCGGTGGTCGAACTGATCGCCCTCGAGGGGGCGTATATCCGCTATACGACTATTCAAAATTGGTCTCATAATGTTTTCAATCTCGTCACCAAAAGAGCGATGGCTCATGCCGGAGCCACCGTCGAGTGGGTCGATGGCAATCTGGGCAGCCGCCTGACGATGAAATACCCTTGCGTTTATCTGGTTGGCGAGGGAGCGCGCGGCGAGATATTGTCTATCGCCCTGGCCGGTAATGGGCAGCATCAGGATGCGGGGGCGAAAGTGATTCATGCCGCACCCCGCACCAGTTCGAGGATCACCTCGAAATCGATTTCCAAGGCC
>CAZHVC010000363.1:0-2556 GCA_964535765.1 uncultured Ignavibacteria bacterium
GAACAAAGCAGTACGAATTCGACCGCGACGACTCATTGAAAAGGCTGAACCTGGATATCGATTGCGCCGCCGGTGATTTTTGGCTCGGCTCGAGCGCCGCCCGCCTTTTCGAGGCCGATTTCGAATTTTATGGCAGGGAGCCGAAATGCCGGTTCGAAAAGTCCGGCGATCAGGCCACCATTACCGTCGAATCGGGGAAACCGGGACGGATCAGACTCTTCAAGTCCTCGAAATCAGCCGGTGACGCCAGATTGTTCGTGGCTGATTGGTTGCCATTGCAGATCTCGTTGAATTCGGCCGCTGCGGCGATCGAGATGGATTTACGGGAGCTATCATTGACTGATCTCGATATCAATACCGGCGCATCAAGCATCGTCCTGCGGTTCGGTCTAAAATCCGACAAAGTGTCGGCAAAACTCGATTCAGGGGCTTCCAGCGTGCGGCTGTTCATCCCTCGTGAGGCCGGTATCATGATCGACCATAACGGTGCACTTTCATCCACGAATTTCGCCGATGCCGGTCTGAAAAAGATCGAGGGGCGGTATAAATCCGACAATTATGAAACCGCCGAATGCCGAATCGAGCTGTCTATCGATTCGGGCGTCTCCGGTATCGAACTGAATTATTACTGATTTATGGGCGTTGGTCGATCGAAGCGATGATTCGATCCCCATTATGCAGCTCCTTATACCACTTTGGTCCGGCCGATATTTCCATCTGCACGGACGGATATTTTTTATTGATTGTTTTGAAAGGCTGGCCTATTATTGGAATCGATGTCGAAGTCTACGCTGAGCAGCCGCTTCTGTTATGTTTGCGGCAGGGATAATAAGCTCGGCCTTAACACGGCATTTCTTTTCGACGGCCTCACCGTCGAGGCAAATTTCGTTCCCCAAGCGGAACATTGCGGTTTCGATAACGTGGTTCATGGCGGAATTTTGTTTGCGATTGCCGATGAAGCGATGATGCAGCTTATTCACGCCTGCGGCATCCGGGCGGTTACCGCCGAAGTTCTGATCAAATTCAAGCGGCCGGCATTCGTCGGGGATAAGATCATGGTCAGGGGGGAAAGGCTGAGGTGCCGCGGCCGTTTGGTCGAATGCGGAGCTGCCGTTTTTAACGAATCCGGCGAAATCATCTGCAACGCCGAAGGCAAATTTCTCCGCTATAGTGATAACAACCAATTCAAAAAGAGCTGGTTATGAAATCGGTTATCATTTTGCTGACGGCCATATGCCTTGTGCTGGGGTGTGTCGCCGAACAAAGAAATGCTTACGATCGGATCGCGGTATCGGGCATCTTGAAAGTGGGAATCGATGCTACTTACCCGCCATTCGAATTCAACGACGAAAAAACCGGCCGCCTGATCGGTTTCGATATCGATCTGATGAATGCAATTTGCCGCGAATTGAATCTCCGGCCCGAATACACGGTTGTGCCGTTTTCCGGAATAATCGGCGGTTTGAATTCGGGCAAATACGATTGTCTGATTTCGGCTATGACAATCACTCCTGACAGGCAGAAAACGGTGGCGTTCAGCAGGCCGTACTACAAGGCCGGACAGGCGATCGCCGTCCCTATTAACGACAGCAGTATAACCGGAATCGCCGATCTTAAGGGGAAAAAAATCGGTGTTCAGTTGGGCACGACCGGAGAAATGAAAGCCAAAGAGATAGAGGGCGCTCAGGTGATAAGTTTCGATAATATCGGAGCGGCTTTTATCGATATGGAAAATGGCCGGGTGGATGCGGTGTTAAACGATTACCCGACCAGCAAGCGCGTGATCGCCGTCCGCGGCCACGCCAAAATAGTGGGGCCGCTGTTGTCGGAAGAAAACTACGGAATCGCCGTGCGGAAAGGCGACAAGGAATTGCTCGACAGCCTGAATTCGGCTCTCGGCAGACTGCTTGAGAAAAACATAATCGATTCACTTGACAGCCACTGGATAGGACGATGACAGATGTCGGAATTGCTGAATCAAATCGAATTGATGATTCGAATTCTGACGTTTCTGTTGCCGGCCGTTCCCGCAACCGTTAAGATCACTCTGCTCGGCTTCACCTTAGCGGTTGTTCTGGGCATAGCCGGGGCTTCCGGTAGAATATCACGTTCGAAAGCCGCCGGTATTCCCGCAAAAATTTATGTCAATGTGGCCAGGGGCGTTCCTTTGCTCGTTCAGATCTTTTTCATCTATTTCGGGCTGGGGAAATTGCTCAATCTGGACCGTTTGCTGGCGGGAGTGCTGGCCATCGGCATCTGCTACGGGGCTTATATATCCGAAATCGTCCGGGCGGGGATACAGGCCATACCGAGAGGACAATCCGAAGCCGCCATGTCGCTTGGTTTAAGCCGTTTTCAATTGTGGCGGCATATTCTTTTGCCTCAGGCTTTCCGTTTGATAATTCCTCCTTTGGCCAATGAGTTCATCGCCTGTCTGAAAGATTCGTCCCTGGTTTCGATTATCGGGCTTCGCGAGCTGACGCGTGCGGGAACCGAATATTATTCGCAGCATTTTGTTGATTTTCACACCTGGTTTTTGGTAGGCCTGATTTATCT
>CAZHVC010000364.1:0-2551 GCA_964535765.1 uncultured Ignavibacteria bacterium
GGGTTGCGTCGCGGTTCGGTCATTGTTCGTGTCCGTCTGCGGATCGCCGTCCGGATCCACCGCCCATTGGAAAGCAGCCAGTATATCCGCCACCGTCCGTGAAAAACCGCCGCCGCGATCGACCACTCCCGCCGCTATCCACTGCGCTTCAAACGCCACGCCCACCGTGTCGGCTCCATCCATACCGGTGATCGTCCCCATCGTATGCGTGCCGTGTCCGTGATTATCGATAGGAAAGGTGGTGTTCGTATAAGGATCAAACCAGCAGGCAGCCGCCGGCGCCCCATTGGCGCCGCGCCAGCGGGCGGACAGCGCCGGATGATTGCCGTTCACACCGGTGTCGAAATTGCAAACTATTCGGCCGGCCCCTTTGAGCCCCATCGACCAGGCGGTGCGGGCGCCGATATCGCAAAGCCCCGGTTCCGCCGTGGAAATCGAACATACCGTCTTTCCTGAATCGACCGGTTCGACCAACAGGATTTCGGGATTCTCGGCGACGTATTCCACATCCGGATGTGCCGCCAGCTCCCTTATAAAAGCGGCTTCGCCCCGTATATAAATGCAATTGCTGATCCAAAACGATTTATGCTCGACGATTTTTTCACCCGCCGACTCGATTATTTGCAGAATCTCCGCTTGCGAACGCCGTGAGTTCGACCGCAATGCCTCGATCACCCGGGCATGGGCGGAGGGAAAACCGCCGGCCGTTTCCGGATCGCCGATCGTTTTGTTCAACGCCGCCCGATCTTTCAGTTTGACGATAGCCGATACCTCACCCACGGCATTTTGCAGCGAAAAGGAAATGTCGGCGGCGACCGCCCCCGAGACAATCACCAAAAACCAGACGATTAGCATTATCGTTTTTTTCATGGCCATTCCTTTGGCCGGTCAAAAATGCAAAGGACAGGCCGAATCAAGGCAATTATATCGCCTGAACCCCCCTAAAATAACATATTGCTAATTAATAAGTTACAAGATCGCAAAAGGGATGTTGTGCGGCTGTCCTCAGAGGCGGCCGATACTAAGCAGCCGTTTGCATAAAATTCCCCGGAAACGGCGCAGCGGTTTGAAATCGAAGGCCAGACAAATAAAAAAACCCCCGGAGAATTTCTCCCCGGGGGTTGAAGAAAAAAGGCAATCGTCAGCGAATCAAAACCATCTTGCCGGTATCGATCTGTTCGGTCTAACTGAGTTTATAGAAATAGACTCCCGATCCGACTTCTTTACCCTGCATGTCTTTGCCATCCCAGGTGACCCGCTGGATACCCGGAGCGACCTGGCCGGCGAAAACCGATTTCACCAACTGGCCGGCGATGTTGTACACCTCAACCGTCACCCTGTCTGCCTTAGGAGCCAGGAATCTGATCTCCGTCGAGGGGTTGAACGGATTGGGATAATTGCCGATCAATTCGAATCTCGCCGGAGTGACCCCGTCCGGACCGATTTCCTCGATACCGGTGGGAGTGGCCACCACCGTGCGCATTATCCATTCGCCGTTGGGTACCGCATTCCAGCCGAGACTGTCATGGTACCAGTAGGATCTCGCCTGAGTAGCACTGGTATCGAGCCCTACGCCCGGATCATCCGGTGTATCCGGCATCCAATGCAGCACCAAAAAGAAACTGCCGCTGTTGATGCGTGGACCGGGCATCCAATTAGCGATCGCCCAGTCATGCCCCGGCCCTCTGGTGCACTCGATTTCCTCGCCTCCGGGTAAAACGTTGCCCGGCATTCCCGCCGAAACAGCGTTGAGCGTCAGGCCGATCGGGCTGTCGCCGTTGACGTAAGCGCGGGCCAAAAGCACGTCAACCGGATAGGAGGTCGGCGTCATCCTGATAGCGAAAGCGTTGTTATAGAAAGTATCCGTAACGATATAGAACCTGTCGGCGGTGCCGTCGTCATAGGCCAGTTCGCGGCCGCGGACAATCGTCATCAACAGCGGTGCCGCCGGTCCTCCGGCCGGATACATCCCCCGGTTTTGACCCGGCGAATTGTCGCTGGCGCTGATAAAATAGCGGATTACGGTGTTTTCCGGCTGGCCGGGAATAAAGCCGCGCCAGAGATTGCCCGAAACGACGGTCATCGCCACACTATCGTAGGTTGTGCCGTTGAGAGAATAATGAACGAAAGCGGAACTGACTCCGGCGGCATCGGTGATAGTGGCTTCCACCGGGTGATCTCCCTCATAGGAAAATCCGAGCACGCGCCAGCTATGGTTGATCGTCGGCGGAACGGCATCGGCGCCGTAATAACGAACATAAGCCCGGAAATTGAAATCGTTGTTGGGAAGCACCGTCCAGTTTGGATCGGTCGGTCTTTTATAGTGCGACCGCTGCGTGCCGCCGTCGTTATCGGCGGTTACATACGGCGGAGGGGCTTGAGCATATTCGACCGCGATATGGAAATCGGAAGCTCCTATATCCAGCCTTGGATTGATATTGATCCTTTGATAGGTGATGCCGCCGTTCAAAGTGGCCGTGAACGGAGTCCTGAGATCATGGCCGGGAATACCGCCGCTGTCGCTGTAAACGTGAATCAACGCCGGCCCGGG
>CAZHVC010000365.1:0-2527 GCA_964535765.1 uncultured Ignavibacteria bacterium
CCCCTGCCCAGGTCGAGGAATACCTTGGCCCGGCGAAAATCTATCGGGAAATCGCCGAGGATATTCCGAGGATAGGCGTCGTCCCCGGACTCGCTTGGACCTCCACAGGCGGCGAGATTCTTTTCGTGGAGGCCACCGCCATGCCCGGAAAAAAGGAGATAACGCTCACCGGACAGCTCGGGGATGTCATGAAAGAATCGGTATTCACCGCTCTTTCGCACTTGAGATCACTGGCCGACGAGCTGGGAATCGAACCCGATTATTTCAACAAAAACGATTTCCACGTTCACGTTCCCGCAGGTTCGACGCCCAAAGACGGCCCGTCAGCCGGGATCACGATGTTCACCGCGCTTGCCTCGCTGGCGACAAAAAGGCCGGTCAAGCCGTTGGTCGCCATGACCGGAGAAATCACCCTTCGCGGCGAGGTTCTGCCGATCGGCGGCCTTAAACAAAAAGCTCTGGCGGCTTACCGTTCGGGCATCAAGCAGATTATTTTCCCGAAGAAAAACGAAAAGGATCTGATCGAGATCCCCAAAGAGATAACATCGCGGATAAAATTCATCCCGGTTGATTCGGTGGCCGAAGTTCTCTGGCATGCTCTTGGCCTGAAGATGGCCGGGATTTCCCGCAAAAAAACCGGCGGCAAACGGCTCAATACGAAAAAGGCTTGATTCCATGAAGCCCAATACCGGTTCATAATCGATTGTCTGCGATCTTTTCGGACGGTTACCCCTCTCCCAGCCTCGGCTGCTGTTGCAGAGTGAAACCCCCTTTACATATCCGCCGAATTCAAGAGGCGATCTTCCGACAATCAATAATAATATAGGCATGAATGGGAACGGGGGGAGTTGTCGATATGTACGGAATGCATCGCTGGATCGTCGAATTCGCCTTGGTGATCTCGGCTTTGGGAGTTGTTTATGAAATTCTGGTGCAAATTAGCGGCTGGCGGCTCTGGGTTATCATGGCAAAATGGCATATGGGGATTGCGGCGGCGGCGATGTTTTTATCGGTGCTCACCGGACTGGTGGATTTGAAATTCGCTTGGGCAACGCCAGAGGGCAGACAACTGATGGCATCGCATAAGGTGCTCGGTTACGTTTTATTTTTCCTCGTGCTGTTTCTGGCCAATTATAGATTGCTTCTTTACAAGCTTTTTCCGGCCAAGCTCTATAACGTCTATTTTGGTTTGTGCGGGCTTTATCTGGGACTTTTGTTCGGCATCGGCCAGATCGGCAAATTAAGCATTTACCAGTACGGGGTCGGCGTCAATGCGGCCATGATCACCCATGAGGAAAACATGGAATATATCAAAGCTTTATATAATCTGCATCAGTTACCGGCGCCCTCCGCCGAGGATTCATTGCGAGCAGAGCCGCTGAAACCTATCACCTTGGACACCTTGTCCGGAACCGAGCATAAGGTTGGTGAAAAGCCGAGCGAAACCGACCCTGACGACGGACATCGTAACGATTCCCATGGCACGAACGGTCATCATTGAACCGGCGGCCTAACCGGTTTGCCCAAAGGCGGGGATTCACCGGCCCTATATTTTGATTATGATGTTATCCAGAAGCCTGGTTTTCTTTATCACGGCAACCAGCGAAATCAATACCCTGCCCTGCAATTCCCTGACGGGACCGAGATCCGGCCAACTGTTCAAAGAAACATATTCGAGCTTCAGCGGCGGCCGGGATTCGACGATCGACCTTATTTTGCGTTTGATTTTTTCGATATCGCGGATGCCGGCTTTAATCATCCGACGGGCTTCCAGTAGAGAGCGGTAAATCGCTTCGGCCTTGGCCAGATCGTTATGATCGAGATAGGCATGCCGGGAAGACAAGGCGACACCTTGGGGTGACCTGACGATCCGGCAAGGGATGATTTTGAGATCGAGATTGAGGTCCTCGACAAGGCGCATCATGACGGCCAGCTGCTGGGCGTCTTTTTGGCCGAAATAGGCACGGTGCGGTTTGACGATATTGAACAGCTTTACACAAATCGTGGCCACGCCGCGGAAATGACCCGGTCGGGCTTTTCCCTCGAGAATTTCGGCGATCGCTCCGGGATCGATGACCGTCCCGAATTTTTCCGGGTAGATGTCGCTTCTGGAGGGAAGGAAAACCACGTCGGCCCCGGCCTTTTCGGCAAGTTCCCGGTCCTTTTTGAATTGCCGCGGATAATGGTCGAAATCTTCACCCGGGCCGAACTGCATGGGGTTTACGAATATCGAAACTACGGTCAGGTCGTTTTCCCGCGCCGACCTTCGTATCAAAGACAGATGTCCCTGATGCAGTGCCCCCATGGTCGGCACCAGCCCGATCGATTTTCCTCGCCGGCGCCAGCGTTCGGCAAGTTTCTGCATTGAACGGATCGATTTAATTGTTCTCATGTTTCGACCGTAATTGTTGCCGCAATATGCCGCTTTTTCATCAAGCTAAAATAAGCATCCGACCGGCAAGCAGGCAATAATATTAGTTCCGGACTTTTCGTGGAATTGATAGCGCAAAAAGCGCCGGATATCGAT
>CAZHVC010000366.1:0-2513 GCA_964535765.1 uncultured Ignavibacteria bacterium
CTGGGCCTATTTTCGCGACCTCGGGCGGTTCAAAATACTGACCAGGGAACAGGAAGTGACGATCGCCCGAATGATCGAAAAACACAAGAAAGGTATCAAAGAGATCATATTTTAATCGCTTGCGGTTTTGAATCGTTTGCTTGAATGCCAGCAGAAATTGCTGAACAAGGAAATCAGGCTCGAGGATATCGTTTCACCGGAAACCTGCCGCTGGTTTGCCCCCGAAAATATCAAGAGGGAAAAGGCGAACGTCATCAGCAGGCTGAACAGGATCGCCAAGATGGTCGATTCGGCCGGCAAGCTGATTTCCGAACCCAATCCGTCGAGTCTCGACGGTCATCTTGCCGAGCGGCTGGAGGAACGCAAGAAGCTGATGGCGGAAATCGAGAAATTCAATTTCAATCTCGAGTTTCTCGAGGATCTGGTGCGGGTTTTCAAGAGTAAGAACACCAACACCCGCCGCTTCCATCGCCCGCAAACCGGCATGCCGCAGCCGGCGGGAATCGAACCGTCAGCTTATCTTTATGCCGAGGAATTGCCGATAGACGAACTGGAAAAAGTAATCAAGCGCCTCGGCTTTTACGAACGCGAGCTTTCGCGCAACAAACGGATCATGATCGAGGCCAATATGCGCCTGGTCATATCGATCGCCCGCAAATATGTCGGACGCGGCATGGAATTCATGGACTTGGTTCAGGAGGGGAATTCCGGGCTGGTCAAGGCGGTCGATAAGTTCGATTATCGCAAAGGTTTCAAATTCGGAACCTATGCCTCGTGGTGGATAAGACAGGCGATAACGCGGGCTCTGGCCGAACAGGCCCGCACGATCAGAACGCCGATGTATCTCAACAGCCAGTACGGCCGGGTAGCCAAGGTCTCGCAATCGCTGTTCCAGAAGCTCGGCAGGAAACCGGATCTCGGCGAAATATCGCAGGAAACCGGCCTGCCGATCGATAAGGTCGAGGATATTATCGGCATGATTCCCCAAACGGTGTCGTTATCGAAACCGCTCGGTGACGACGAGGAAAATCAAATGTTGAACCTGATCGCCGATCCGCAGTTTTCGACGCCCTCCGGCAAGGCCTCGTTCGTTTATTTGCAGGATCAGCTCGAGCGGGTTCTCGACTCGTTGACAGACCGCGAGGAACAGGTGATACGTTTGCGGTTCGGCATGGTGGACGGGATGCCACGCACGCTCGAAGAGGTGGGCTTGATTTTCAATCTGACGCGGGAACGGATCCGCCAGATCGAGGCCAAAGCCCTGCGGAAACTTCGGCACCGTTCACGGGCGGACAAACTGCGGGATTGCGTCGATCTGCTTTGAACGGCCGAAAACGGCTGGCCACGGGGGCGGCGCGGAATTTTCGTTGCCGGCGGAAGTCTTTGGTTATCATACCGATTTTCCGGCGATCTCGGCCATCGGCGGTCGCCGGCAAAACCACGGCGGATGTGGGGTTCATTCGCTGGTTCGTCCATCTTTTTTTCAACCCCCAAATTTCATGGAACCCCGCTTTTCAAATTCCGTAACTAAAAGTGGAACAAATAGCAGGCCGCCAAGAGAAAGGTGCGAGTCATGAAAATCATCAACGCGTTAACGGCGACGACGGCGCTGTTCGTGTTGTCGATTGTTCCCGCGGCCCTGCCGATCACCTTGGTCGAAATTGATAATATTAAAGCGAATACCGTGCACGCGGTCGGCTTTGAACTTTTGAAATCGGGCCGGCTGAGCATCGAAGCGGTCGGCATTCAGCTTCGTTACAGCGAGGATATGAATGGCCTGGCCTGGATCATAGACAGCCAGACGCGGCAGCCCGTATGGCAAATGACGGAAGCCGGAACCGATCGTATCAGAGGCGAAAGAGACCTCCGCAAGTCATCGACCGAAAAGCTGTTCAAGGCGGGCAGATACGAACTGTATTATTATGCCGGCGATTTCATGTTCGGTTCGGTTTCGATCAAGGGCACGGGCGATTTTTTCGATTTCCTCGGCGATCTGCTGGGTAGCAGGCGCTATGCCGAATTCGACGAGATGCTCGATAGATGCAATGTCAGGATATTATCTGACGAGCTCGGCAAATCGGATATAAAGACTTTCGAGGTGACGGGCGTATTGCCCGGAGCGGTGATCGTCGAAAACAAACTGGGCGATTCGGAATATATTCAGAAGGCTTTTCGGATCGAGCGGCCGATGGAACTGCGCATATATTCGATTTTCGAGAATCCCGGGGGTGAGGATTCTCCGGCCGACTACGGCTGGATTATCAACGCCGAAACCCGAGCCAAAGTCTGGGAAATCAGCCGCTGGAACAGCCGCTGGGCGGGCGGCGGCGATAAAAACCGTAAATCGGATGAGATCGTCAAATTCGAACAGGGCGACTACATCCTGTATTTCGTGACCGACGATTCGCATTCCTACCCCGATTTCAACGTTCAACCGCCCAGCGATCCGTTGAACTGGGCCATTTCCCTGATTCTCACGAATCCCTCGGATAGGGCATATTTTTCGCTGCGCC
>CAZHVC010000367.1:0-2511 GCA_964535765.1 uncultured Ignavibacteria bacterium
GAAATTCCTGCCCTGATTTTCCATCTCGATGGCTGCCGCCAGCGCTTCTTTCTGGTTTTCCATAATTATCGCCTGTCCTGTTTTTTCATTTTCGCTAAAAGACGTCGCTTTTTTACAATAATTGCTATGGAAGATATGCCGTGGGCAGGCAAGGGGCAAGTCAATTCTGGAACGGAGAAGCCGCTGCCGCCTCTTCATGGTTCGAAAGCTGTCGGGAAGCGGTATCGAAAAATGCCGCTTGAAAACGGACTTTCCGTCGGTTTACACTCCGAGCAATCGACTTACGAGATTGGCCGTTGGTTTGGTCTGCGCCCGAAAGGCCAACTGCGACTCGATTACGATTTTCTGATTAACCCAATGGGCAAATTCGGCGGCCATATCGACGTCGACGATCGCCGACCGGGCGCTGCTGAGATTGCCCAGTTCCAGCAGCAATTCCTCCCGCCTCGATTGCTGCTTGTTTTTTATCTCGGCGCCTATCTCACCTCTTATGCGGTTGACTTCGATGAGTTTGCGGTCGATCGTCTCGATTGCTCTTGTGGCGTCGGTTGCGTCCGACACAGCCAATTCCGCCATCTTTTCCGGGGCGTCGGCGGAACCCCCATCGTCGTTCTGCGACTCGATATTGTCAGCGGCGGCCTCTTCGGCCAGTCGATTGAAATTCCGGCGTTCGTATTCTATCGCCTGATTTATCGCCGCCAGCGACTGCTGATCGACGGTCGATTCATTGGCGGCGGTGATAACCAATTCTCTGATTCGAATCAGGCTTTCGCCCATTTGATGAAGCCGTTCGTCGGCAATTTCCAGCCGATTTATACGATTGTCGATCTGCTTTAATTCTTGTTCGATCGCGGCGATATGCGCCCGCATTTTCTCCGAGATTATAAGCCCGGCCGGGTCATCGGAGGCTTTATTGATTCGTTTGCCGGAGGCCAGCTTCTCGGCTGATTTGCGTAATTTATCGATATTTGCATTGGATTTATCAGGATTTATCGAAAGGTTCGGCCTCAACCTCGTTTCCATGGTTGCCTCCTTGCGTTTTGCCGATATTGCATTGCAAATTTTGTGCCCTGCCAAAAGCCGCCGGCGATTCCGGCCGTCAATACAACCTGCTGAAAAACAATAGGATTTGCAGCTGTTGAGGGACAGCATTCGCTTCCGCTTGGGGTTTTTGCTGCCGCCCGACGATAGTACCAGCCTATATCCAATAGTTTCCTATATGGGTAATTAAGGCTATTATCTCGCTCAAAAGATCCGGCTGTTGCTTTCAAAAAGAAGCTCAGTACCGGCGATTATTCTGCAACCAACCCCTAAATTCATCTGTTGTTGCTTTAGAAGCCATACTTGAAAGCGGGGTCCGGCGATCCCTAAGACGAATTGATTATTAATAACTTGACAATAAAAAAATTAGATAACAGATTAAACTTAAGGTCTGCATTGGTGTCAAAAAGACGAATCGACGATAAACTACAATTTTTGGGAGGAGTTAGTATGAAAAAGAGAAAAATGTCATTGCCGGCAATCCTGATGTTGCTGGTTTTGGCTGCGGCGCCGGTGATGGCGCAACACCAGGGCGGAACCATTACCGGACTGGTGACGAATCAAACGACGGGACAGCCACTGGCCATGGCTTTGGTCCATGCTTTCGCCGTAAACGATCCCACCCGGCCGCTCATGGGGACGATGACTGACAACACCGGTCACTATACTTTGCGTTTGCCCTACGGTCGCTATCTTGTTATGGCCAACAAATGGGGATTCGCCCCCGAATGGTGGCAGGAAGCGGCCGAGCCCTCTCAAGCCACACCGGTTGTGGTTTCCGACAGCGTCAATCCAACCGGCATCGATTTCACCCTTTCTCCGCCGACCCCGCCGCCGACGGGAACGATTTCCGGCACCGTCACCAATCAAGCCGATGGCAGCCCGATATTCAGGGCGATGGTGAAAGCGTTCGGGCCCAACAATGTCATGTTCAGCATACATACCGATTCGGCGGGGAATTATCAGTTAACCGTGCCTTATGGTCGCTATCTGGTCATGGCCGAAAAGATGGGGTTCGATCCGGAATGGTGGGAGGAAGCGGTTCGTAGAGAAGATGCCGATCCGGTATTTGTCGCTGATACGCTCAATCCTACCGGCATTAATTTCACGCTGGCGGTCCATACCAACCCAGAGGCTGGTTCGATTGCCGGAATGATAACCGATGCAGTGTCGTCGCAGCCGATTGCCGGAGCGATGGTCAAGGCCGAGATGTACCACAATCATCATTTTTGCCGTGTAGTCTTCAGCGGCCCCGACGGCAACTACATTTTCAATGATCTGCCGGCCGGAACTTATCGCGTGGCGGCCATGAAAGATGGATATGCTCCCGCAAATTATCCCGACAGCATCGTCATCAACGGCAACGATGTGACCGGAATCGACATAGCGCTGCAACCGATTATCATGGGGCTTCTGACCGGTATCGTGACCGATGCCGCAACCGATGATCCGATCGTCGGTGCCATGGTT
>CAZHVC010000368.1:0-2500 GCA_964535765.1 uncultured Ignavibacteria bacterium
AACCCAGCCTGTGTATGACCACGACAGAACCGGATCTATCGAGTCGCAAAACCCCGAAAATCGCCGGGAGGCCGTTAGGCAAGAAGACTTTCATTGATAATAATATCGCTGGTTCTTCGATGTTCTGATTCAGTTGATACGATTGATCGAATGATTCAAGTTTGGTGTTTTTCTTTAGCTAATATCGGTGTGCTTATGGATTACCGCCCATGTCCCGAAATGATTGGGACGGCTATCGATGGTTTGATAGGAACGGCCGCCGCAGCCGCTTTGTCTCAGCTGCCGCTAATCCAGCTATTGCTTGACATTTGTATGGCCTGAGGCTAATTTTGAAAAAATGCAGTCTGCCCCCGTAGCTCAGTTGGATAGAGCAGCGGCCTCCGGAGCCGTGTGCGGCCGTTCAAGTCGGCCCGGGGGTATATTCCACAAATGACAAATTTGCTGTTAAAAATCATCCGCCGAATTCAGAATTCCGTTGCCATTGACGATTTTATATTCAGGAGCGCAAAACCAAATGCTGTGGACCAAGACTTTTATTCCTACCCTCAGGGAAGATCCCGCCGAAGCCGAGATCATATCGCATAAACTGCTTCTACGCGCCGGTTTCATCAGAAAACTTACTGCCGGCGTGTATAATTATCTGCCGTTGATGCAACGTTGCATTTGCCGACTCAATGCGATCGTCAGGCAGGAAATGGATGCATCGGGGGCAGTCGAAATCACGATGCCCGTGCTCCAGCCGTCCGAGCTGTGGCAAAAGACCGGCCGCTGGGATACCTACGGTAAAGAGCAGATGCGTCTCAAGGACCGCCACCAGCGCGATATGGTGCTGGGTGGAACGCATGAAGAAGTGGTGACCTGGATCGTGCGGGGGGAGTTGAGAAGTTACCGCCAACTCCCGCTCAACCTTTATCAAATTCAGGTGAAATTCCGCGATGAAATCAGGCCGCGTTTCGGTTTGATGCGAGGGCGCGAGTTCATAATGAAAGATGCCTATTCTTTCGATGTCGATGAGGCCGGTCTGAAGGTGGCTTATAACAAAATGGTGGATGCTTATTTCAAGATTTTCCGCCGCTGCGGATTCGACATAAAAATGGTCGAATCGGATGCCGGGGCGATGGGCGGCTATAGGGCTCATGAATTCATGGTGCCCGTTCAAACCGACGGCGGGGAATGCATAATTTTATCATGCGATAGATGCGATTACGCCGCCAATATCGAAATGGCCAGCTCAATCGCCTCCGAACAGCCGGCCGACCGGAACAACAAGCTGACCAAAGAAATGGTATTCACCCCCAACATGAGGACGATCGAGGAGGTTACCGGCTTTCTTAAAATGCCCGCCGAAAAATTCATAAAGACTTTGATCTATCTGGCTGATGGCAAACCGATAGCCGCCTTGATCCGCGGCGATCGATCGATAAACGAAATCAAGCTTAAAAATCACCTACGTTGCCTTGAACTGGTGATGGCGGATTCGGCCACGATTCTACGATTGACCAATGCTCAGGTTGGTTTTTCCGGCCCGATCGGATTGAAAAATGTTCCCATTATCGCCGATTCGGAAATCAAGAAAATGGTGAATTTCGTGGTCGGGGCCAACCGCGATGATACTCATATAATCAACGCCAATCTCGAGGATTTCGAGGTCGATCACTGGGTCGAGATCAGAAATGCTGAAGCCGGGGAGGGTTGCCCGAGATGCGGGATCGGCCATCTGATCGCCAGCAAAGGGATCGAGGTCGGGAACACATTCATGCTCGGCACCAAATATTCCGATTCACTCGGGGCGCATTTTATCGATGAAAAAGGGGAAGAACGGCCGCTGGTTATGGGTTCTTATGGAATCGGAATCACCCGCACCATCCAGGCGGCCATCGAAGCCTTCCACGATGAGAAAGGTATAGTCTGGCCCAAGCCTTTAGCTCCTTACGCTTTCCATATCGTGCCGTTGAATATGGGTGACGATCGGCAAAAATCAATAGCCTTCGATATGCTTGAAAAAATAGAAAAAGCCGGATACAGCGCCCTGCTTGATGACCGTGATGAGCGGCCGGGAGTGAAATTCAACGACGCCGACCTGATAGGAATACCGATCAGGATCGCTATCGGCGAGAAAAGCCTGAAAGCGGGCAATATCGAAATAACCAGACGCCGCGGGCTCAATACCGAAAATGTCCCTGTTGACCAAGCCGCGGAAAAAGCTTTGAAAATATTCGCCGATGTTTGAGTCGATAGGAACTGAGGCTGGTCTTACCGCCGGATGACCACCGGATCAGCTTTCGGCATCACAAAGGTATATTGCCGTGTTTTTTGGGGGGATTGCTATCTCTCTTGGTGGCAAGCATCCGCAACGCTCTTATCAGTCTGGCTCTGGTTTCCGCGGGTACTATGATATCATCGATATAACCCCTCTCGGCGGCCTTGAAGGGCGAGGCGAATAAGTTGCGGTATTCTTCCTCTTTCTGTTTGAGCAAGGCTTCGGGGTCAGGGGCTGAGG
>CAZHVC010000369.1:0-2497 GCA_964535765.1 uncultured Ignavibacteria bacterium
CTCCCGCTCGTCCAGAATTAGCCTCGCCCAATTTATTCCGTGGTTGAATCCGCCGCCGGGGTCGTAGGCGCCAACCGAAAAGACGGTCTGGCCGTAGATGATCACGGTGTCGATATTCCCGGCATGGGCGGCTGAGGAAATATCGATTATCTCCCTGTCATGGTAATTGTAAACGCCGTATTCGAAATATCTTTTTACGGCAAGGCGAACGATCGTCGGCGGACGCTTATCGGCAAGCTGGGGAAGATAATAGAGTGGATTTATCGGATAATTGTCGGAATTGCGGATTTCCAGATGGAGATGAGGATAGCCGACCCCGCTTCGTCCGCTGTAAGCGATAAGCTCGCCTTTTTTCACCGGATATTCCGAAGGCGCAAACACCAATTCCTGAAAATATGTCCGGTTGGTCATTTGCTCTTTTTTCACCCTTTTATTAATCGCGGGCATAAAGCTATCGAGATGACCATAAACGGCCGTGCCGCCGTCGTTAAGCTTTAAATAAAGCGCCTTGCCGTAGCCCCAGAACGAGGTCCGCACCTTGAATACATAGCCGTCGGCGATGGCATAAACCCCCAAACCGGTTCTCCCCTGAGTTCGGAAATCGATTCCGGCATGCCAGTGGTTTCCCCGGTAGTCGCCGAACCGGGAGGTCAACTCAATCGGAATCTTCAGAGGCCAAGAGTATGGGGAATCTTGTCCCGGACAATCAGCCGCGCCTAATATGAGGCACGAAACGACGAGCAGCCACTGTTCCAATCTCATGCGTGCATAATATCGGGCGGGCTGCCCGCGGTCAAGCCTTTAAGCCGTCGTCGGGTCCGAACAATCGATCCTGACTCGGCCGCCATTTTACGCCGGCGGCGATTTTGATTGAAATGGCCCGGACTTTTTTTTATTTTGCGGCGTAATATTTAAGGAAATTTCGGTCGATTCATATATCGACGGCAACAAATGAGGAGGAGTTTACCTCGTATGATGAAATCAATGCGCAATGCGGCGAAGCCGATTTATCTGGTGGTGATTCTGGCGTTCGTGGGCACGATCATTTTCGCCTGGGGCATGGAATTTACGCAGAAACGCGACCGCCATCCGGGCGTAATCGGCAAAATCAATGACGACGAAGTAAGCGTTGACCAGTATTATCGCATATACGAGTCCAAGTACCAGGAGCTTCTGAAATCCAATTCCGACCCCTCGGAAGCCGATCTGGAAAAGGTGCGCAACGAGGCTTGGCAGTTTCTGGTGTCGCAGACTTTGCTCCAGCAGCAGATCGAAAAAAACAAGATAGTTCTCACCGATGCCGAACTGGCCGAATATGTGAAGTATGTTCCGCCTCAGGAATTTTACCAGGTGGAGGAGTTGCAAACCAACGGGCAGTTCGATTTCAGCAAATATCAGAACTATATCCAGTCGCTGGCCGGATCGCAGGATCCGCGCGCCGAGCAGATGCTTATGATCATAGAGCAATCGGTGAAATCGCAAATAATGGTTTCCAAGCTGCAGGAGTTGGTGGTGTCGACGGCGATCGTCTCCCCGGCCGAGGTCGAGCAGGATTTCCGCGAGCGAAACGAGAAGATGCAGGTAAACTTCGTTTTTCTTTCCGGAAACAACGTCGACACGACCGATATCACGGTGAGCGAATCGGAAGTCAAAGCCAGGTATGAACAGGTAAAAGAGAAAGAATTCAAGACCGACCAGACGGCCACCCTCAAATATATCATGATCAACAAGGCCGCCACGGCCGACGATGATTCCCTGATCAAAACGGAGATCGATGATCTATATCGGCGGGCTGTGGCCGGAGAGGATTTCGCGACCCTGGCAAGAGAGAATTCCCAGGATCCGGGCAGCGGGAAAAACGGCGGCGACCTCGGCTGGTTCGGTAAAGGTCGGATGGTTAAACCTTTCGAAGAAGCCGCTTTCGCCCTGAAAAATATCGGGGATATCTCCGCTCCGGTGAAATCGCAATTCGGCTGGCATATAATCAAACTTACCGGTCGGAAAACCGAAAAAAACGCCAAGGGCGAAAATGAAGAGCAAATTCAGGCCAGCCATATACTATTGAAAGTGGAACCATCGCCGGCGACTATAACAAAATTGCAGGACCAAGCCCATGAATTAAGACAACTGGCCGAATCAAAAAACCTCGATGAAGCCGCCAAATCCGCAGGCCTTGATGTGATGGAGACCAAACCATTCGGAAAAGGGCAATACGTCCCCGGAATCGGCCAGGAGCCGCAGCTTGTCGAGTTCGCTTTCAATGCCAAGCCGGGCGCGATTAGCGAAATCAAAGAAACAAAACAGGCGTTCATAATCGCCACCCCCGGAACCAGGAAACCCGCCGGTTATCGGAGTTTCGACGAAGTCAAAAATCAGCTCGAAAAAACGATAAAGGTCGAAAAGATGGTCGATCGGGCGTTCGCTAAAGCCGAACTGCTCTACAACGAACTCGCCAGCGGCTCCGCCACCCTCAAAACGATCAGCGAAAGAGAAAATC
>CAZHVC010000370.1:0-2497 GCA_964535765.1 uncultured Ignavibacteria bacterium
CATCATTGCTACGCCGGCATGAATCAAGTCCGCTTGGATCGAGCGATTCCCTTTTCGCAATTGGTCGATCACCTGCCAGCTGTTCGTTATCAAGGCGAAAGCGCTGGTGAATAAAAACACCAGATGGGCGGGATTACGAACACCAAGAACCACTCCCACAAGCATTACTGCCGCCGCCCCGACGGCCGAACCAATAAAACGGACCCTTAGCGAATCCCAGCTTGACGAACGCCAGGAAAGCAGAGGCGCCATGCCAATGGCGATTCCAATAATAATCCCGATCGGCAGATTGGTGGTTACATAATAATCAATAGACACCGCCGAAGGATCTCCCCAGATACGGGTCAACAGCGGTGCCGACATTCCGATCAACACCAGAAAACCTGATACTATTATAAAAAGCATACCGAGATATACGGCGAATTCCCGGCTCAACGGCGATTTGGCCGGTTGTGACGCAGGTATGGATTTCGATCTGACGAAGAGCAATCCATAGGATATGATAGTGAAAGCAATAAGAAAAATAATGAGATAAGCGGTATATCCCAAATCGACGAACGAATGCACCGAAAAATCGGCCAGCACGCCGGAACGCGTCAGAAATGTCCCGTAAATGGTCATCAAAAAAGCGGTTATCGCCAGAAATAGGTTGGTCCTGCGGAATGTTCCGCGGGTTCGCTCGAGAACCATGCCATGCACCAAGGCGATACTTCCCAGCCAGGGCACCAAAATGGCGTTTTCCACCGGATCCCAAGCCCAATAACCGCCCCAGCCGAGAGTCTCATAGGCCCAATATCCCCCTAAAAAAGTGCCCGCCCCGAGAGTGCAAACGGACAAAATCGCCCAAGGGAATGTCAGCTTGACCCAGTTGTCGTATTTTCGACTGACGAGGGCCGCCATGGCGAAGGCGAACGGGATGAAGGTCGAGGCGAAACCAAGAAATACGATCGGCGGATGGATCTGCATCCAGTAGTTTTGCAGCAGTGGATTCAGGCCGCGGCCGTCGCCTGGAACCGGATGTTGCTGTTTGAACGGCGATGAAATTATGAGCAGAGTCATCAGAAACCCGAGCGCGATCAGGAAGAAAAACATCACCCAGCCGGCCTGTTCGCGCGCCTTTGCCTTGACCCAGAGGCCAAGCAGAACAGCCATCAACAGCCAAAGCAAAAAGGAACCTTCTTGCCCGGCCCAGAGCGAAGATATTTTGAAATTTATCGGAAGCGAGATCGAGGAGTAGCTCGAAACATAGGCGAATTCGAACCGGTCGCCTATGAGATAGCCGACAAGCAGCGCCGTGCTTACGACGATAAGTGTCGCCAAAACATAGTAAGACCAGCGTGCGGCTAACCCATAGACCGCATTACCGCGGGCCAACTGGAAATAACCATAAAGCGACAGAACTCCGGCCACCGCCGCCAGAAAAAGCAGATACGCGCCGAAAATCATGAATCACCTTTCTTCCTGAATTCCGTGCCCTCATACTTGGATGGGCATTTGATAAGCAGATTGCTGGCGTGAAATACGCCATCGCGATAGCGACCGACGCAAACCACCGATTCGGCCTGTTCGAAATTACCGGGACGCGTGCCGGAATAATGGACCTCCATCCTGTCGCCGTTTTCGTCGATTATATAAAAAACGAGTGCCTTCGCGGAGTCATCGTAAGTCGTCCGATCGTGCTCGACCTTCCCCAATACCTGAACGTTACCAGCATAGGCGCGGGCCTTGGCGAACCCCACATACGGCGTGGCCGTGGTCGTCAATGACCATATGCCGAGGCCGCCGAAAACAACGATGGCCGCAAGGCCGATAATCGTCCGGTATTTCTTAACCATGTTTCTCCAATTTCCTGACTTTGCGCTCGAGCCTCATTAAATAAAGCCAGAGCACAAACCATATCCCGATCGATACAAACATCGGCACGTAAACTGTCATATCAAATCTCCTTTTGCGTCCGCTCTTGCTCGAGCCGACTGATTCTTACCGATAATAAATAGATCCAGACAAATAAAATGATAAAAGCCAAAAGCGACGGAATGAATACGATCGTGGCCGCGGTGGACATCGAGATGAATTTTCCCGAAGAATCACCCGGAGCACCGGGATGAAGTCCGGGCGTGAGCCGGGGCCAGATGAATATGGTAAACACGGCCGAAATGAATCCGAGGACGGAGTAAACCGCCGACAGCGCCGCCCTGCGTTCGGCATCGGCCACCGCCGATCTCAAGGCGAAATAGGCCAAATATATCAGCAACAATACCACGATAGAGGTTTCGCGAGGATCCCAATTCCAGAAAGAGCGCCAGGCGAATTTGGCAAAAACCGATCCACTCAAAGTAGCCAGGGCGCAGAATATCGTGCCGAGTGCTGCGGCCAGGACCGATCGGTTGTCATATTCGAGGCGGCGGTTGTTCAAATACATAAGCCCGTTATACATCGCCAAGCCATAGGCGAAAAAAGTCACCAGTGCCACCGGCACATGAAAATAGAAAATACG
>CAZHVC010000371.1:0-2494 GCA_964535765.1 uncultured Ignavibacteria bacterium
GTTTTGCTTGAACATACTTGCAGAATCTTAAGCAACTTATCGAACCAATTGAGCGTAACCCTGGTTTCGCGTATCGAAGCTGCGGTATTGACCCGACTGGAGCTGATACCGGTGGGCGAAAAAAAGCTGCTGGTGATTTTGGTCGTGCAATCGGGGTTCGTCAAATCGATAATTTTGGAAACATCGACCGATTTATCGGATATCGCCCTGAATGAGACCGCTCAAATATTAAATGAGAGATTATGCGGACTGACCCTGGGAGAAATCCGCCGGACTATCGGCGAGAGAGTCAAGGATACTCAGCAGGGCGATCCCAAATTGATCAAGCTGTTGATCGAGGGCGGTGACGAGTTGTGGGATATTCCGGACAACCAGCACCTGCATTTCGCTGGAACTTCGAATCTTTCCAAACAGCCCGAGTTTCAGGATCCGCGGGATGTGGCTCAGGTCGTGTCGCTGGTGGAGAATAAAAGCGCCATCAGGGGGCTTCTCGAGAGCGCCGGAATTTCCGAGGGTATCGCCGTGATGATTGGGCGCGACAGTCTGGCCGCAAGCGGCGAACAGATATCGGTTCTGACTTCGTCTTACAACGTTGTCGGGATGAAAGGCGTGATCGGCATTATCGGCCCCACCCGAATGAACTACTCCCGTCTGGTGGGTTTGATGGATTATACCGCCAAGATGCTTTCGAATGTTCTCACGGATAAATCTTGACAGGCAATCGAAATTTCCTTAATTACGATGCCCAAAATGATCGTGATGCTTTATGCAATCTGAAGACATTTTACCGGAACAGGAAGAAGGCGGAAAACCCGCCATAGACCCCGAGGCAAAGGCGGTCTCCGGCGCTGAGGTTACGGAAAAGCCGGGCGAAAGCGAGCAGTCAATCGCCGAAAGATACAAAGAGCTCGAAGACAAATATTTGCGATTGGCGGCTGAGTTTGAAAATTACAAAAAGCGGATGGCCAGGGAATATATCCGTATCATGGAAACCTCGACGGATGATTACAGCCGGGAACTACTCGACATCGTCGATGATTTCGAACGGGCGCTCAGTCATTCCGATGCCGGCAGCGAGGTTATAAGACAGGGCATGGATCTGATTCTGGCCAAAATGAACGAGCTTTTGAAGAAAAAAGGGATCGAGAAAATAGCTGCTGTGGGTGAGCGTTTTGATCCGGCTTTGCACGAAGCCGTGGCCCAGATCGAATCGAATACGACAGAGGAAGGCATAATCCTGGAAGAGATACAAAAAGGTTACCGGGCCGATGGCCGCATTTTAAGGCCGGCCCGGGTGGCGGTAGCCAAAAGAAAGGAGAATTGACGGGACTGAATTCAGACGACCAGGTTACGCCTGAAATGCGGTTGATTCAACGTCCGGAAAATAATCGGGCCTTGAGGCCTTAGTAATCAGGAAATCGATCGGCGGTATCTTGAAAATCGGCCGATAAACGAAGCTTGTTGTGTTCTATTCGATTTATCGCCGCTTTTTATGCTGAAATCGCCGGTGTTATCCTGCCCCCGGATAATCAACAAGTCTGTTTTATGCGTTCGGCTTTGCTAAGGTGGGATTCCGCCTTTACTTTGACATTCCGATCGCAGTGAGTGTTAACCGTAAATATCCAGGAGCAGAACCAGGAAAGAATCGTCGCCTGAGGGGATGTCGACCTTCCGGAAAGCTGCTTTGCACTTTTCAAGGAGAAAGGCGAAAGAGACAGCATGACAAGGATACTTGGCATTGTCAATCTCAAGGGTGGAGTCGGCAAGACAACCACCTGCGCCAACCTCGGCGCGGCCCTTGCCCTTAAGGGCTTTCGAACGCTTCTAATAGACCTCGATCCTCAAAAAAGCCTGTCGACGTGGGCCGGCGTCTCCGATTTTCCTTCGATAGGGGAAGTGCTGCTCGGCGAAATTCATCCCCAGAGGGCGGTGGCACGCTGGGAGAAACTGAATTGCTGGATCATTCCCGCAGGCAGAGATTTGAGGGCGAAAGTCGATCAGCTTGCCCAAGCCGAGCGCCGCGAGTATCTTCTTCAAGACAAGATTTCGACTCTGGAGGGTTTCGATTTGATCTTGATCGATTCGGCGCCCTCATACGAACTCTTGACCATCAATGCCATTTGCGCATCCACCGAAATAATCGTTCCTTTGCAAACCGAGATACTTGCGCTCGAAAGCACCATTCCGTTTTTCGAGACGCTCGGAGAGATCAAAAGCAAGTTTCATCCCCGCCTGCGGATCGCCGGTATTCTGCCTTCGATGTTCGATTCCCGCACGAATTTGTCGAAAACGATCTTGGATCAGATGCGGTCTTCCGAACACCTCGGCCCGCTTCTATTCAAAACATATATCAGAAAAAACATAAAATTGGCTGAAACGCCGGCGCATGGGTTCGCCATCACCAGATTTTCGTCATCATACGGAGCCGAGGATTATCGGCATCTGGCGGATGAGCTTGTGGAACGGATCGATCTTCCGCTTTTCGGGGTCCGGG
>CAZHVC010000372.1:0-2492 GCA_964535765.1 uncultured Ignavibacteria bacterium
GTTCGCCGGCAATATCGATCAATATGAACCGGGAAAAGTAAAACAATTCTACGATCTTCAGGGGAAGCTCATCCTCGTCAAGAGGGACCGGGCCGGTTTCAAGGCGTTCAGTTCGCGCTGTCCTCATCTGGGATGCAGCGTTCACTGGGAGGAGGAAAACGATCGCTTTTTCTGCCCCTGCCACAACGGCGTGTTCAATCCGGACGGCAAGGCGATCGCCGGCCCGCCGGGAGATGCCGGTCAGAAACTCGACGAGGTGGCGGTCAGCGTGGACGAAAGAAGCGGCGTCGTCTATATCGAGGTGGATGATATCGGCACCGGAGGAAACACATGAGATCGCCGAAAAGACTGGTCGATTCGCTGAAAGAAATGTTTCCTTTCGACTGGGAACTGTTGCGCCATGCCGGAGCCGAGCCGGTTCCTTATCATTTGAAGAAATGGTGGTTTTGTCTCGGTGGAACGGTTTTGTATCTTTTCATCGTCCAGGTGATAACCGGTATCGCGCTGACCTTTTATTATGTGCCTTCGGCCGAACAAGCCTATCAAAGCGTGGCGGCGATAACGCATGAGGTTCGTTTCGGCTGGTTCATCCGATCGCTGCATAAGTGGTCGGCAAACTTCATGATCGTGGCGGTTCTGCTGCATATGCTCCGGGTGTTTTTCACCGGCGCCTATCGTCATCCAAGGCAGTTGAATTGGCTGATCGGAGTCGGGTTGCTCTTTACCACGGTCGCTTTCGGTTTCACCGGCTATTCATTGATTTTCCAGCAGCAGAGTTTCTGGGGGGCGACTGTCGCCTGCAATCTGGCCGAGGCGATCCCCTTGATCGGGCCGACGGCGGCCTATTTCTTGAGGGGCGGCCCGGTCGTCGGCGAAAATACATTGACACGGTTCTTCATTCTGCATGTAGGGGTGCTGCCGACGGTGATATTCATATTGTTGGCCCTGCATATTCTGCTCATACGGCTTCAGGGAGTGACGGCGCTTCGATTCGAGGGGGAAGAGATACCGGAGGGGCAAAGCCACTTTCGTTTCTGGCCGGATCATGTTACCACGGAACTGGCGATCGGCGTATTGCTGATGTACTTTCTGACGATTTTTGCGCTGGTGTTTCCGGCCGGCCTCGGGGAGCCTGCCGATCCGGCGGTGACGCCTGCTCATATCAAACCGGAATGGTTTTTCTATTTCAATTTTCGATTGTTGAAAATGACCTCCCTTAAGGTGTCGGTGGTGGCCACCATGGTGATCTTGGCCGGCCTCTTCTTCTGGCCGTTTATCGAACAATGGCTTTCGCGCAGATTCAAAATCAAGGATGTTTTCGTGGTTACGCTCGGCGTTATCGTATTTTTGCTTTTCCTTGTGCTTACCGTATGGGAGAGTTTCGCCTGAAAATCGCGGAATGGAAGGAGATAGATAAATGACCTTGAATGCCAAAAGATATGTGGTGGCTTTGTTGTCGGTTTTCTTTTTGGCGGCGTTGTTGCTGGTGGCCTTCCAGGAATCGCGGCGGCACAGGATCGAAACCGGCCAGTTGCCGGTGATCACCGGCGCCAATAAAGGGTGTGTGGACTGTCATCGCAAGGACGGGCCGGCGCTCGTTCAGGAGTGGGAGATATCCCGCCATGCCCAATTGGGTGTCGGCTGTGTCGATTGTCATACTGCTCAGAAGACGGATATCGATGCCTGGCAGCACGAGGGGGTTTATGTCTCGGCTCTGGTCACGCCGAAAGACTGCGCCAGATGTCATAATCGGGAATATGAGGAATTCTCCAAAAGCCATCACGCCCGCGCCGGTGAGATACTGGCCAGCCTCGACAACGTCCTGGCCGAGAAAGTCGCCGGCAAACCCGGCAATATCGCCGATGCAATCAACGGTTGCTGGCAGTGCCATGGGGCGATCGTCAAATTCGCCAGAGACGAAAACGGCCAGATTATCCGGACCGGCAAAGAGAATAAACCGGTTATCGATCCGAATACCTGGCCCAACAGCGGCATGGGCAGGTTGAATCCGGACGGGTCGAAAGGTTCATGTCATGCTTGCCATTCGCGGCATGCTTTCCAGGCCAAACTGTCGCGTTCACCGGAAAACTGCGGCAAATGCCACATGGGACCGGACCATCCGCAGATCGAGATTTACAACGAATCAAAGCACGGGATAGCTTTCTACGCCAACCGCGATCGCATGGCTCTCGATAAGGACGGCGAATGGGTGCTCGGCCGCGACTATTCGGCGGCGCCGACCTGCGCCACCTGCCATATTTCCAGCTATGTGACGCCGCAGAGAATCGAGGTCGGAAATTCCCATGACGTCGGCGAGCGGATCAGCTGGACCCTGCGGCCGGTTATCAGCACCAAATTGAACATGGTGATTTACGAGGACGGATTCAAAGAGGATTACCCGGAGGGACGGGCATTGCCGGCGGTCGGAGACAAAGTGAAAACGATCGAAAAATTCGTCGAAAACGAAAAGCTGGTCAACCGTGAGGTCGAAC
>CAZHVC010000373.1:0-2469 GCA_964535765.1 uncultured Ignavibacteria bacterium
GATCGAGACTTTCTGCTTGGTGCCGGCGGACAACTTATCGCAACGAACATCGGCGAATTCGGTCATATTGAACAACCGCAACAGTTCATCGGTGCGATTTTTGAGCTTGGCGGCGGGCATGCCGTAGAGACGCCCGAAATATTCGATCATCTCGCGGGCCGTCAAGCGTCCATAAAGGCCCGTCGAGCCCGTCAAAAATCCCAGATTCGCTTTGGCCTTTTCCGGTTCGCGGACGACATCGACGCCCCACACCAGAGCGCTGCCGGAGGAAGGTTTCAGAATCGCCGCGATCATTCTTAGAGTGGTCGTTTTGCCGGCGCCGTTAAGCCCGAGCAAGCCGAATATCTCGCCGGATTCGGCGCTGAACGTCACATTGTCAGCGGCGGTGATTCTGCCGCGTTTTTTGTCCTCGAAATATTTCGATAGGTTACGGGCTTCGATCATTGGTGATGGAAAATATGAATATCCGCCGCCAAAGCAACATAAAAAATTCCAGACAGGGATAACGGCCCAATCGATTCACCTTGCCGAGCGGCGGCGGGCTTTAGCGGGAACAAAGTTATCTAACCGGGGTCGATGGTTTTAATCGAAGTTCCCAATTATTATCCTTGGGCTCGCCTTTGGCCGTAGAATGAATCAGGCGATAATTGCCATACCCGGACTCATCGATGAAGATAAAAAATACACCGCCTTCGATCTTGTCGTAATTCCATTTTTTCCAGGGGATTTCGCCCATGGCCGAGGGGTAATTCTCCTCATCGCTGGGGGGACCATACACGATATAAACCCGTCCCATATCGGTTTTCCAACCGTTGGGCTCGGCACCCGAATCGCGAAACGTCGAATAGGCCGCATTCACATATTTCAGCCGGCGGTAATGCTCGATCTTGTTTTCATTGATCGGGGTGCTCGCATCCGGATCGCGGCGTTGCCAGAAACTCCGGATAAAGTTGTTTTTGCCTTCGAGGTTAAGGCTCTCGTACTGCTTCAATTCGTCTCTGGTGGCGATATACAGGATTTCATCGCGGACCTTCTTGGCGTCGGCATCGTTGCGAATGAAAATCGCCTCGGGGAAATCGGCCAGTTCTTCCTGCTCGATGGCCTTCTCCCAGGCCATTTTCCCGGGTATGATATCGAAACTTTTTTCGGCGATTGCCGTATCCGGTCCGTCGTAGGCGATAAGTTGAAGAGTATATGTTCCCGGGCGAAACGCCGAAATATTCAGACCCGTCAGGATAACGGCCGAACTATTTCCTCTGGTGTCGAAATTGAATGGGATTTCCTTATAAATGATGCCTCCGGCGTCAAAAACCCGCATGGCCAGATCGTATTTCGTCCTCGTGGTGTCAAGGTTATATGACTCGGCATAGATATACGCGACCGTGTCGTCCTGAGAGAATATCCGTCGCGCATTGGGGACTATTTTCCTGTTCCCTCTGACGAATTGGCTGCCGTCCGGCTCGAGAATCCGATAAACGAATTCTATGCCGGACAATTCCAATCGCGAACCGACGAACGCCGGCACGGTGATCGGCAATTCGATTTTCCCGATCGATCCCGAATAAGCGTCTTTGACCATCAAGCTGAACCGATAATCGCCCGGCCTCAGCTGGGCGGTTACGATATCGTTGGTTAAAAAGTTCGGAATTTCGGCCTCGGCGAGGGAACCGATATGGATACCGGCGGGCCAGGTATTCGAATCGATCACCGCGCCGGCGGAATCCCGGATCACCGCCGTCATATCGAGACGGGCGTGGAACCCCGTCGAATCGGGCTGAAATTTGAATTGATTCCTCAACAAACCATAGACGATTTCGACATGCGAAAGCCCCCTATCATCGGAATATTTATAACATGAATAATCCGCCGCCATGAACAGGTTTTGCGAAACCGGTATTTCGGTTGCCTGCACCACGGCCGCCGCGGCGAACAAAATCATGATCCAGGTCATCACCGTCCTCCGCTATTGCGCAGTTTCTGTATGTCGCCATCGTAAGGATACTGCAATACATATTCGCCATAGCCGTTGATATCGACAAACAGAAAAGTCCGCCGGGGGTTGTAATAGTACCATAACTCATATGGCTTGCTTTCGATATCGAACGGATGCCGCTCGATCTCGTCGGGCTCGCCGTAGGTGATATACACCATGCCGGCGTCGGTTCTCCAACCCTCCTTGCCTGGCAGCGAGTAATGCTCGTTGGCGTAGGCGACCCTGCGATAATATTCGTCGCGGATTTCGTTTTCCTCGGTGCCGGGGCTTGGATCTTTGCCTTTCCAAAAATCATTCCAGGCTTTGGCGCGTTCGTTTTCGGCCACTTTTTTCAGCGACTCTATTTCGGCCGAAGAGGCAATGTAGCGAAGCTGCTCCAAAGCGCCCTCGAAATCGTTTTTCACCAGGGCCAGCGCCGACCAGCTGACCCGGAAACGGCCGCCCGCATCGGCTATTGGCCCGGACAAGAGGTCGTG
>CAZHVC010000374.1:0-2435 GCA_964535765.1 uncultured Ignavibacteria bacterium
ATGGTGAGTATCGTTGCCTGCGGATCGGTTTTTCTTTCTTTTATTTCGGCTGTTTTTGCTCTTGTAACCCTATTATCGATTCCGCCGGAGTCACGGATCATCGGCGTAAAGCTGTTCGATTGGATAATATCGGGCTCGTTCAGCAGCTCCATAAGTTTCGTTTTCGACCCCCTGTCGGCGGTGATGGTTCTGGTGGTCAGCGGCGTCGGCTTTCTGATACATGTTTATTCGATCGGTTATATGTCCCATGACGGCGGCTACTCCAGGTTTTTCGCCTATTTGAATCTATTCACGTTTTCCATGCTCGTGCTTGTTCTTGCCGACAATGTCTTGTTGATGTTCGTCGGCTGGGAGGGCGTCGGGCTCTGTTCGTATCTGTTGATCGGTTTTTGGTTTCATAAAAAAAGCGCTACCGATGCCGGGAAGAAGGCGTTCATTGTCAATCGGATCGGCGATTTCGGCTTTTTGCTCGGGACGATGTTGATTTTCTGGACCTTCGGCACTCTGAATTTTGCCGAAATTTCGCAGGCGGCCCCGCACTTGGCCCAGGCGAACGTCGGAATAATAACCACTATCGCTTTACTGCTTTTCGTGGGGGCCACCGGCAAATCCGCTCAACTGCCGCTTTATGTCTGGCTTCCCGACGCTATGGAGGGACCGACGCCTGTTTCAGCCCTTATCCATGCGGCCACCATGGTTACAGCGGGGGTATATATGGTGGCTCGTCTTTCCGCGCTCTATGTGCTTGCTCCGGCTGCTTTGTTGGTGGTGGCGATAGTCGGCGCCCTGACGGCGCTCTATGCCGCAACGATAGGCCTGGTGCAAAACGACATAAAACGGGTGCTTGCTTATTCGACCATAAGTCAACTCGGCTACATGTTTCTTGCCTGCGGCGTGGCTGCCTTTTCCGCCGGGATATTTCATCTTATGACTCACGCTTTTTTCAAGGCGCTGCTCTTTTTGGGGGCCGGTTCGGTGATTCATGCTCTCTCCGGTGAGCAGGATATGCGTCGGATGGGCGGTTTGAAAAACAGGCTTCCGCATACTTATCGAGTGCTTCTGATCGGCACGCTGGCGATTGCCGGGATACCGCTTCTGGCGGGATTTTTCTCGAAAGACGAAATCCTTTACAAAGCTTTTTCATCGCCGGCGGGGCACCCGATATTCTGGTTTCTGGGACTGCTGGCGGCCATACTCACCGCCTTCTACATGTTCCGCCTTCTATATCTGACATTTTACGGCAAATCGAATGTTGCCCACGAGGTTGAACATCACTTGCACGAATCGCCGAAAGTCATGCTGGTGCCTCTGTATATTCTTGCCTTGCTGTCGATAATAGGCGGGTATATTGGGTTGCCGCATTCTCTCGGCGGCGGCGCCTGGTTCGAACGATTTCTTGAACCCGTGATGGCCCGGGTCGGACATGAAGGGCATCCCGCCGAAAGTCATCAATTGTCAATTGAATATTTGCTGATGTTAAGTTCGATTGCAGCCGCCTTGATCGGGATATTCTTTGCTTATCGTTTCTATATCAGGGATCCGGCGAAACCGGCGGCGATCGCGGCAAAGCTGGCTGGTTCTTACAAGCTGCTTCTCAACAAATACTATGTGGATGAAATCTATGATTACCTTGTGGTGAAGCCGCTTTATGTGTTGTCGCTTGTTTTCTGGAAAATATTCGATATCAGGATCATTGACGGTACCGTGAACGGAATCGCCCGGTTTTTCGGCAATTTATCATACAAATTACGATTGGCTCAGAGCGGCCTGATCCGAAACTACGCACTCTATTTTGCCTTTGGGGTGGCTGTTCTTTTCGGATATTTAATATTAAGGTGAGGCAGCGGATCATGAAACGGAAAATACCAAGCATCGCCGATCGACGGAACGAATCGAGGATTTTCGAATGAATGGCATGCCGATACTGAGCTGGATAATTTTCGTCCCGATCCTGGGGGTGTTGCCGATACTGTTCATCAACGGCAATAGAAAAAATCTGATCAGATTTATCGCTCTGCTTGCGGCTCTTGCCGCCTTTGTTCTTTCTTTGGTGATGCTTTCCGGATTCGACGGCGGTTCGGCTGAAATGCAATTTATCGAGAAAAAGACCTGGATCAGGGCTTTTAACATCGAATATCATGTCGGCGTCGATGGCATCTCCATCTTGCTGGTTTTGTTGACAACGTTCATCAGCATTATCGCGATCGCCTCCACTTGGACGGCCATCACTGATAAAGTCAAGGGATTCATGATCTCCTTTCTGTTGCTCGAAAGCGGCATGCTGGGAGTGTTTCTCGCTCTTGATCTATTCTTGTTTTACGTTTTTTGGGAGGTCATGCTGCTGCCGATGTATTTCCTTATCGGCATCTGGGGCGGTCAGCGTCGAATTTATGCCGCGATCAAGTTCATTTTGTTTACCATGACCGGTTCGCTGT
>CAZHVC010000375.1:0-2426 GCA_964535765.1 uncultured Ignavibacteria bacterium
GCCTTACGGGATGATTCTGGTCACCGGACCCACCGGATCGGGAAAGACAACCACGCTATACTCGGCGCTGAAAACGCTCAATGTCCCCGATGTCAATATAATGACGGCCGAGGACCCGGTCGAGTTCAATTTCGACGGCATCAACCAGGTGCTGGTGCGGTCCGATATCGGGCTCACTTTCGCCGCCGCCCTGCGGTCATTTCTGCGGCAGGATCCGGATATAGTCATGGTGGGCGAGATTCGCGATCAGGAGACCGCCGATATCGCGATCAAAGCCGCTCTCACCGGCCATCTCGTCTTTTCGACCCTGCACACCAACGATGCGCCGTCGACTATAAACCGTCTTGTAGATATGGGCATTCCGTCTTACCTGATCGCCGCCTCGACCAAGCTGATAATGGCCCAAAGAATGGTGCGCAAGATCTGCACCTTCTGCAAAAAAGAGGAACCGCTGACCCAGGATTATATCGACCTGCTGCAATTGAGTCCGGATCAGATAAAGACGATAAAAATATACAAGGGTTCCGGCTGCAACGAATGCAACAATACCGGTTATTCCGGAAGAACGGGCATTTTCGAGGTGATGCCGATATCGCCGACCATAGAGAAGATGATCGTCCAAAACGCCTCGACCGCCGAGCTGCGGCAGCAGGCGATAAGCGAGGGAATGCTGACCCTGAGAATGGCCGCTTTGGAAAAACTGGCCAATGGAATCACCTCGATCGAGGAAGTTCTGGCGGAAACCTCCGGAATCTGATCAAGCCCCGATTTTTCCTGACGATAATATTATATAAAAGGCATCCATAGACGAGGGGACAAATGGTATCGTTAAGAGAGCTTTTGGAACTGATGGTCAAGCGCAACGCCTCCGACCTTCATATAACGGTGGGCACGCCGCCGGTTTTGCGAATCGACGGCAAACTGACGCGGTCGGATTACGATATCCTGACGCCGGAAGACACCAAAAAGCTTGCCTACAGTGTGATGAACGATAAGCAAAGGCATAAATTCGAGGAAAACTCCGAACTCGATCTTTCGTTCGGGGTGGAGAATCTGTCTCGTTTCCGCTGCAACATTTTCATGCAGCGGGGAAACGTTTCGATGGCCTTGAGGCAGATACCGCATCGGGTGAAATCTTTCGAGGAGCTGGGCATACCGCCGCATATCGCCAACCTGGCCAATCTGCCGCGGGGCCTGGTGCTGGTGACCGGGCCGACCGGTTCCGGCAAATCGACCACCCTGGCGGCCTTGATAGATAAAATCAACCGGGAACAGCACAAGCATATAATAACTGTCGAGGATCCGATCGAATATCTTCACCGACACCAGAATTGCATCGTCAATCAACGCGAAGTGCACTCGGATACGAATTCATTCGCCGCCTCCCTCAAATATGCGCTTCGCCAGGACCCGGATGTCATTTTAATCGGCGAGATGCGGGATCTTGAAACCATGGAGGCGGCCCTGACGATATCGGAGACCGGCCATCTGGCGTTCGCCACCCTGCATACCAATTCGGCGGCCGAGGCGATAAACCGAATCGTGGATGTTTTTCCGACCAATCAGCAGGAGCAGGTGCGGATCCAATTGTCGTTCGTCTTGATGGCGATAATCACCCAACAGCTTTTGCCGCGGGTCGGCGGAGGGCGTGTTTTGGCTATGGAGATTTTGATGGCCACTCCGGCGATCAGGGCGGTGATCCGCGACGATAAAATTCATCAGATTTACAGCCTGATTCAGGCGGGGCAAAAATACGGCATGAAGACGATGAATCAATCGCTTTATGAACTGTATGCGGCTCGGAAAATAACCCTCAACGACGCCGTGGGGCACTCATCTGCACCTGCTGAGCTTGAGGAAATGATCAATCGCAAAGGGCAGCTCGCCGGGCAAAAAGTGGGCGCCGAGTAGGCAATCCCGGAGGTGAAAAGTGCCGGTATTCGAATACAAAGGCAAAACGGTCGGCGGCAGGCCGGTTCAGGGGGAACGGAAGGCCAAGAACAAAACCGAACTCGAACGGTTCCTGAGAGCCAACAAGATCTTGGCCTCTCAGATAAGCAAAAAACCCTCGCAGATAAATATCCGGTTCGGCGGCCGAATAAAAAAGATCGAGATTTCGCGATTCACCCGGCAATTCGCCACGATGATAAGCGCCGGTTTGCCGATGGTGCAGTGTCTCGAGATTCTGGCGAACCAGATGGAGTCGGCTGAATTCAGAGGTATCGCCAATAAAATCAAAGAGGACGTGCAGTCGGGAGCGACTCTATCCGAGGCGCTGGGCAAGCATCGCAAGGTTTTCGACGATCTTTATGTCAATATGGTCGAGGCCGGCGAAATGGGCGGCGCTCTCGATACGATTCTGGTCAGGCTGGCGGTTTACCGGGAGAAAGCAGACAAGCTTACGCGCAAAGTCAAGGGGGCTATGG
>CAZHVC010000376.1:0-2424 GCA_964535765.1 uncultured Ignavibacteria bacterium
GGATAAGGCCTTGATCTGCCGGTACCAGGCGGTATTGCGATAAGCGCCGTAGAATTTGCCATACTGGCCGGTGAAATCCTCGTGGTGGAGGTGCAGCCAATCGTAATCGGCCAAGCGTCCTTCCAGCACCTCCCGGTCGTAAAGAACATCATAGGGAATATCGGCATAGGTCAGGGCGAGCGCCACGGCATCGTCCCACTGCTCGATTTTTTCGAACGGGGGAGCGTAGATCGCCACTTTCGGCGCTTTTTCGAGCAATATCGATTCCATGTTGTTTTCTTCGATTTCGGCCTTGATAACGGCCTCGGCGGCACCGTCGATAAGCTCGTAGCGGACCCCCCGAATGCGGCATAATTCCTCCACCTGGGGCAAAGAAATCGTCAGGAACGAGCCGCCGCGATAATTTAACAGCCATTCGACGTTCGTCTCGTTGCTCAAACACCAGTAAGCCACTCCATAGGCTTTCAAATGATCCGTTTGATTGAAATCCATCGGGATGAGGATTTTTTGGGCGGCCAGGTTCCCCGGGATAAGGGAAAATGCAGTTAAAGCCGAAACCAATACAATATTGCGCAACATTTTTTCACCTCACTTTAATAATATCGACATATGTTCCAACCTGATTAAAATCAGGTCAGTTTCGTCATGGTTCAAAGTCGCCAGGAGATGACTGGCCATACCTATGATATGCGCGGTTCGGCTGAATTGTTTGCAAACTCCGGTTATCCGACGAACCCTCGACCGGATTTCGGATAGATGCCCGATCCATACCTGAAATCAGTCGGCCCTTTTCGTGAATTTCAGGTAAGAAATCACCAACATCGCGGTTCCGAACGCCGCCAGAACCATAGTTTCCGGCAGAAGCATTCCGAAAGTCGCTCCTTTCATGGAAATCCCTCGCACTATGGTAAGATAGTAGCGCAGAGGATTCAACAAGGTAAGATATTGCACGCTCTGCGGCATATTGCTGATCGGGGTGAAGAAACCTCCGGTCAACATGGCGAACACCGAAAAAAACCAGGCAAAGAACATCGCTTGCTGCTGGGTGCGCGCCAGAGTGGAAATCAGCATACCGATCCCTAGCGGTGTAAACAAATAAACGAACGACAGGCAATAAAGAAGCCCCCACGAACCGACAAATGGAATGCGGAACCAGGTAAATCCGATCAAAAGGTAAAGCGACAGCTCGACAAAAGCGACCAGAGCGAAAGTGACAACTTTGCCCATTATCAGCGCCGACACCGGCAGAGGAGTAACCATCAGTTGCTCCAACGTCCCCCTTTCCCGTTCGCGCACGATCGCCATCGATGTGAGCATCATGGCGATCATGGTCAGCAGGACCGCCGCTATTCCCGGCACCATGAAATTGACCGTTTTCGATTCCGGGTTGTAAAGCCGTTTTTCCCTTATCGAGAGAGGAATGTCCAATCCTGTCCGTTGCCGATTGAAATGATAAACCACCCGACTGGCATAGCCGATCGCCACGGACGCCGAAAAAGCGTTGGCGCCGTCCACCACGAATCCTATCCGGGCTGCTCTGCCGGCCGCGATATCACGGGCGAAACCGTTCCCGATCACGGCCGCCGCCTCATGGACGTTCTCGCGGAATCCTCTCTGAATATCCATTATTCCCGGTTCAGACCGCCGGATAGTGAAAAGACCGTTGCCGACAAACGACGCTTGCAACAGCCGTGATTCGGGGCTCCTATCAAGGTCATATACCGCAAGGCGGATATCCTTCACCTCGAAATTTACCGCATAACCCATTACGAACAGTTGTATCAAAGGCATCAAAATGATTATGCGCAACATCATCGGGTCTCTTACGACCTGAATGATTTCTTTTTCGATTATCGCCAGCGCCATTCGGAACATGGTTCAGCTTAATTTCAGTTTGAATCGTTTCACCGCCAGGCTCAGCAGGACAAGGCAAATCGCTATCAAGGCGGCCGCCTCGACCCAGAGAACGGTTACATCAGAACCTTTGAGCATGATGCCTCTGATTATGACGATGAAATATCTGGCCGGAACAAAGCGGGAAACAAGTTGCAGAACATAGGGCATATTCCTGATATCGAAAATGTAACCGGACAAAATGACCGACGGGAGCAGCGTCACCAAAAGCGATGCCATCATGGCCAGCTGCATGGTGGAAACCAAAGTCGAGATTAATACCCCGAGCGAAAGAGCACTAATAAGGTAAATAATGCCGAAAAATAGAAGCAACAGACCCGAACCGTTGAAAGGAATGGCGAACACAAGTAAAGCGAACAACAGCACGAGCAAGCCGTCGAGAAAGGCAAGACCGATATAAGGCAAAATCTTTCCGTCAATGATCTACCGCGGCGTCGCCGGCGAGGTGAGCAGTTGTTCGATCGTGCCGGTCCCCTTTTCCCTGGCGATCGTCACCGATGTAAGCAAGGC
>CAZHVC010000377.1:0-2424 GCA_964535765.1 uncultured Ignavibacteria bacterium
CGCATCGCCCGCGAAATCGCCGGCGGGGAAGACCTCGGCATGTTTCACAGGGAGCCTATGCCAAGATCGATATCCCATCCGGAATAGAATACGCCAACGAATTCTCCGGCAATACCGTCGAATACTGCCCCGTCGGGGCGCTCATGTCGGATTCGTTCCGCTATAAAATCCGCACCTGGCTGCTCGAAAGAACACCCTCGATTTGCTGGCTTTGCTCCGACGGTTGCAATATCACCGTTGAAAGCAACAACGCAAAAATCTACCGTCATCAAAGCCGACGCAACGACCGAATCGACCGGGGCTTTCTCTGCGACAGAGGTCGTTACGGTTTCGATATTCCGAATCATCCGGAACGGATCAGATTGCCGGCGGTTGTGAAAAACGGCAGACCACAGGTTGTCTCCTTTGAGGAGATGCTGGCGATGGTGGTTCATCGCTTGAAAGAACAGAAGGGCGGCGAGGCCGCACTGTTGCTCGATACATCGATAACCAATGAGGATGCGTTCTGCGCCGCCGAGTTTTTTCGGGAGAGATTTCCCGGCTCGTCGATTGCGGTGGCTTCCAAACACAATCTTCCGACGACGAATTCGCCCCTGTCACTCGGATTATCAGTCACCATGGATGAGTTCCAGAAGGCAGACTTGGTGTTGATGGTCGATTGCGATATTTCCGCCGAACATCCCATTCTCGGTCTCCGGCTCAGGAAAATCATTTCCTCCGGCGGCCGTTTGTTCAGCATCCATCACCGTCCCATCTCGATAGGGCGTTTTGATTTCGCCCAAATAAAAGTACCTTATGGGCATGAACATGAGGCCGTTGATCAGATAAGGGGTTTGTTGTCGGGAAAGCCCGCACCTATGATACCTGAATCCTCGGCCAATCAACTGAAAAAGGATATTACACAGGCGGGAAATATCCATATTCTCGCTGGCGCCGGCTTTTTCGATAACCCGAATGTCGGGTTGCTCCGCAATTCGATTGCCGATTTGGCGGCCGCAATCAAAGCAAAAGTTTCGTATTTGCCCGATGAAACCAATTATATCGGGGTGTGCCTTTCCGCCGAGCCGAATTGTTCGTTCGAACAACTGGTCGCTCGGCTGGCGGATGGCAAAATCAAAACCCTCTTTATTGCCGGCGGCGATCCGGTCGATATTTATCCGGATCGGAAACGGATTTCTGCGGCTTTGCGCAATTCGGAATATACGATATACTGGGGTGCTTTTGCGGGAGCCACAGCCGGATTGAGCACTTTGATAATTCCGCAGGCACTTCCGCCCGAGTTGGCCGGTTCTTTCCTCAATATCGAAAGAAGACTTCAGTTTTTGTCTTTTGCCTATAAGCCGGCCCGTGAAGTAAATTCGCTGATACGGTTATTCACTGAACTGAAAATCGAACTCGGCGGTAGTTTGTACTATTCCGCGGCTGAGGTGTTCGAGAACATGAAAAGAATACTTCCGGCATTCGGCTCGTTTTCATACGGTGTATCCGACAATCCCCCGATGGCGTTATCAGGCGAATTGCGTTTGCCGGTCATGACGGAGGAAAAATCCAGCCCCTCGGGCGATTATCCTTTTATTCTTGGATTCGCTCCCGGTTTTTATTACGGGGCGTCTGGATCGACAGCATACTCGAACACTCTGAATAAACTTGCCGGAAGCCCGCATCTGTTAATAAATGCTGAAGACGCTCGTAAAATTGGCATTGCCGAAAACCATAGGATTAAGCTGAAAACGGCCGCAGGCGAGGAGGGGGTATTCGAAGGGCGGCTGAGCGATTCATTGAATCGAGGGGAATTGGTCCTTTCGGGGTTCTCCTTAACTAATCCCCCGAACATTTTCATGAATGGATGGAACAAGCTGGTTTATGCCGCAATCGAAAAGGTTTGAGGTGAACGTTGGCTGAATTTATTCCGGTGATAATCGTGATCGTGAAGGTGACCGTGATATTCGTCGGCTTGCTGACCGCCGTTGCCTATACGACCTATTTCGAACGGAGAGTGGTGGCGTTCATCCAAAGTCGAATCGGACCCAACCGGGCGGGGCCGGCCGGGCTGCTTCAGCCGCTTGCCGATGCGGTGAAACTTTTATTCAAGGAAGAATTCATCCCGGCAAAGGCGAATAAGGTTTTATTCTCCATCGCCCCGATCATGTCGTTCGTGCCGGCCTGCATGGCCATCGCCGTAATTCCTATCGGAGATACGATCAGTATCGCCGGCTACGAAATCGATCTGATCATATCCGATTTGAACGTCGGGATACTTTATATTTTCGCCTTGAGTTCGTTGGGCGTCTATGGCATCGTTCTGGCTGGTTGGTCGTCGAATTCCAAATACTCGCTATTGGGCGGGCTGCGGTCATCGGCGCAGATGATAAGTTATGAGATAGGTTTCGGCCTGTCGATAGTCGGCATTATCATGATAACCGG
>CAZHVC010000378.1:0-2422 GCA_964535765.1 uncultured Ignavibacteria bacterium
GTTCGAAAACGCCCGCGCTTCAGCGGATCGTTATTGATGGAATTGCGGAAGCAGCGCGGTTCCGTTAATAATAGCCGCCCCGAACGCCGCCTCGAGATTGCTCTATTTTTATATCCTGATGCTGTTTTATATAGATACGAAAGTAATATCCGGCCAGTGGTCCGGTGGGAACCCAGATGAATTCGCCCTGCCAACAATGAAGGTCCCGACCGATTTTCAAATTCTGTGAGCTGGCCTTCCTGGCGGTGAAGTCGTAGTGTATGGAATACTGGAATTTCCAGCCCGGGGTCGGGTTCAAATCGAATGCGGCATCCACCCAGCGGGTAATGCTTTTGCCGGTCAAGCCGCGGCTTTCGCTGTAGCGATACGACAGGCTGAGATCGAGACGGGCCGGGCCGCCGAAATTTCGGTCGGTCGGATTTTTCCCGCGGGACCGGCCGTAATCGTCGGCCGCCTTCTCGATACCTTCCATTTCGTCCGGCGCCTCTGGGCGACCGAGACTTAACGACCGATTGAGCGAGGACGCCAACGAGAAATTTTCCAGCCGGGGAGAAGTCAGAATCAATTCGCCGCTTGTCGGATGATAGAGGGTGTGCGAAGATGAGGCCGATATCGTCACTATTTTCAGAGCGCTGCTGTTGAGGTTGCTGGAAATATTGCTCCATTTTTTCGCCTTCGCCTCGAAATTGTAGCCGCTCGAGAAATCGATATTGAACAGGTCGAACTTGCGGTCGGAATCCCCTTTCTTGATCCTGGCCTGAAATAGATTTCGCAATGACATGGTTATAGCTCTGGATCGGGTGGACGATGTCCCCACTCCGGTGTAGGAGACGAATTCCTTATGTTTGTCGATTTTCGGGCGATAGCTGTAACTAATCGATGGATTCATCACATGGCGGAGACCTGTCAGAGAAAATAGATTCGGATATACGGTCCCGTAGATGGCCGTAGAGGCCGTCAGCGCGGCCGACCAGACCTCGCGGCGATAGTAGCCATCGGTGGCAAATTGCAGGGTATCCGCCGAGTGGATTCGATCGATCTTATATATGGTTTGGCTGACATTGGCCGAGGGATTCAATGTCAGGATTCCGCCCAGTTTCTGCGGCGCCGAAAAAGCGATTCTTGAATTGAGCGTCTGAAATGCCTGCCAGTCGGCCACATTCCTTTTTTGCAGAAAACTACGTTTGTTTTGGTAGTCGCTTTGCAGAGAGAAATATATGGAGTTATACCATTTCGGTGCGGTTTTCTCCGGCGGTTCCTCCCAAGGCAGAATTCTTTGGCGCGGGCGGTCGGTTTTATCGGCGGCCGGAAAAATCGGAAGGGAACTGCGATTGAACGATATCGAGGGCAACAATTGGGTCTTGGCGTCCGTATCGAGATTCCAGCTTTGATCGACGGCTAATGCTATCGATGAATTTTTCCATTTTTGATTCAGACTGGCGCTGGCTCTCACCGTGCGATTGAGTCTTTCCCGGGGGTCGAATTGAGTATCGAGTATATATGACTTATCCGATTGAAAGGAGCCGCCGGCCCGCAAATTCAGACTCTGGGTGAGCGTTTGATTATGGGCGAATCTGACCGCCCAACCCTGGCTTATATTGCGCTGAAAATTCAGCCAGCGCGTGGTTCTGGTGAACGAGCCGCCGATGTTGCCTGAAAGCCGATAGCGCAAGGCGTAGTTGATCGTGCCGTTGACGATGACCCGGTCGTTTTCATATATGTCGAGTCCGCCTTGAATGTCCCAGTAATCCGAGGCCGCCCAGTAATAACCCAGCTTGCGGATATATCGTTGACCTTTCTGAAAGCTGCCGAGTTCGAATGTAAGAAAACCGGAGTGTCGCCCTTTCCGTATGGGAAAAACATAATAAGGCAGAGCGGCCACCGGAATTGGCCCGATAAACAACACCACCGGTTTGGCGATAATTTTGTCGCGGGCTTTCATCTTCATTTTCTGGCTGTAAAAATGATAATGAGGGTCAGTAAGGTCGCAACTGGTATAACTGCCCGATTCGACGAAAAGAACCTCCTCCTCAACCTGCCTAAGCTTCTTCCCCTTGTAATATCCCTGTTCGTATTGAGTCCAGCCGACCTCCACCTTGCCGCGTCGTGTCTCGATATTATAAGTCATCCGGTTGCCGTTCAATTTCTGATCGGCGTCGTAAAGTACGGGGGTATCTTCCAGAATCGCTCCGGTATCCGTTTCCACCCAAACCCCCTCGGCAATCAGAATCCTGTCCTCGACATTATATTTAATCAGAGCCGACTCGAGCCTTAGTTGCCGGTATTTGAGCGATGCTTCGCCCGACATGACGATTTTGCCATCTTCGATAAGATAGTCTATCTCCCGCCCCTCGTAATAGGTCGTTTCGGGGGTGAACGCCCCATCGTCGCTTTTTTTCTGTTCGATATATTTCCCCTGCGC
>CAZHVC010000379.1:0-2402 GCA_964535765.1 uncultured Ignavibacteria bacterium
GTCTCGGGCCGCCCTGACCAGTCCCCACCTGGTGGATGAGCATCTTGGGCGGTTGATCGGTGTTGATTTCGGTAAGTTCGAGGCATTAAATGCGGCGGTTTGGAATGTCGGTGCATTTTTATTTATTCCGGATAACGTCGTAATCGAAAAACCGTTTTATATCCTTCGTCATCCGGCCGGTTTGGCGACGGTCACCCGCCTGCTTGTGGTTATCGGCAAAAATTCCGAGGCGACGATTATCGACGACTATAATTGCCATTGCCGTCACGAGGGTGAAATATTGAACAACGTGGTGGAGTTGTTCGCCGGCCCGAATGCCGGCATAAATTATGTCCAGATTCAGAGATTGGGGCCGGAGGCAAAAGTCCATACCACCGAACGCTTGGCGCTCGATTCGGAAGCCCGCGGCCGGTCGATTTTCGTCTCCGTGGGCGGCCATGCGGCAAAAATAAACGCCGGAACAGTTTTGCAGGGCAAAGGCGCCGAAAGCCGGATTTACGGGATAGCTTTCGCCGATTCCAATCAAAAATTCGATCATCACACTTTTCATCACCACCGGGCGGCCAATACCCATTCCGATATAGATTTCAAAGTGATGCTGAAAGAGAAAGCGGCATCGGCCTACACCGGCTTGATCAGAATCGAAAAGGATGCCCCGAATTGCGAAGCCTATCAGGAAAACCGCAATCTGTTGCTCAACGATGGAACGAAAGCCGAGTCGATTCCCGAACTGGAAATCCTCAACGATCAAGTCCGCTGTACGCATGGGGCGACCATGGGCCCCGTTGACCCGGAAATGATTTTCTACCTACGGTCGCGAGGCTATTCCGAAAAGGAGGCGGTGTCCAGTATCGTGCACGGTTTTATCGAACCGACGCTCAGCAAAATGCAGGCAAATATCGCCAATGTGGCAAGGGAATTGATATATCACAAAATGCGAGAGGATTAAATGGTCGGTGAATTCGTGAAAATCTGTGAAGCCGGGGAAATCGAGGAAGGCAAAACCAAATTGTACGATTTAGGTGATCGACCCGTCATCGTGGGCAAATGGAAAGGGGAGCTTTTCGCCCTGGATGGAATCTGCACTCATGACGGCGGCGATATCGGGCCCGGGGAAATCGTGGATCGGCAGATCGAATGCCCTCGCCACGGGGCGAGATTCGATGTCTTGACCGGAGCGGCCACCAGGCTTCCGGCGATCGGCGGACTGACGCGCTACAAATTGGAGCTCAGGGGAAATAGCGTGTTCGTGGAGCTGCCGGAATAGATCGGCGGTGATTTTATGCGAAAAACGGACAACGATCGTTTGATCGAAACCAAAGGCGCCGCCTCTTCGGGAATAGTTCCGGCGACGATCAAAGGCGATTTCCCAATTCTCGAACGTAAAATACACGGCCACCGACTTGTTTATCTTGACAATGCCGCCACCACCCAAAAACCCGAACAGGTGCTGGCTGCATTGAGCTCCTACTATCGTTACCATAACGCCAACGTTCATAGGGGATTGCATACGCTGGCCGAGGAAGCCACTCTGGCTTATGAACTCACCCGCAAGAAAGTGGCCGAGTTCATCGGTGCGCGCTCGTCGGAAGAAATCGTTTTCACCCGAAATGCCACGGAGGCGATCAATCTGGTCGCTCACAGCTGGGGCAGAGCCAATATAGGCCCGGGTGATCGGGTTATTGTGACCCAGATGGAGCATCACGCCAACCTTGTGCCGTGGATTGTGCTTACCGAGAGGACGGGGGCTGAATTGAAATATATCCCGATCGATGGCGGCGGCGAGCTTGATCTTGAGAGCCTCCCGAAATTGCTGACCCCGAATACCAGATTGGTTGCGGTGACCCAGATGTCGAACGTGCTCGGCACGATAAACCCTGTCCAGGAAATCGGGCGGCTGGCCCACCAGTCAGGGGCGCTGCTTTTGGTTGACGGTGCCCAGGCGGTCCCTCATCTACCGGTGGACGTCGTCGAAATCGATGCCGATTTTTATGCATTTTCCGCCCATAAGATGCTCGGGCCGACGGGTGTCGGCGTTCTCTATGCCAAAAGCAGTCTTCTTGAATCCATGGAACCTTATAATCTGGGCGGCGAAATGATCAGCCGCGTCTCCTTCGAGAGCGTCGAATGGAATCAGCCGCCGCATAAATTTGAAGCGGGCACGCCCGACATAGGCGGTGTGGTGGCTTTTGCGGCGGCCATCGATTATCTGAAACGGTTGGGGATCGAGGCCGTGCGCAATCATGAAATCGGATTGACCGAATATGCGCTGAACAGATTAGGTGAGCTTAAGCATATCAAAGTTTTCGGTCCGGCCGATCCGGCCAGACGGGGAGCGGCGATCTCCTTTGTCGATGATAAAATCCATCCCCACGATCTAGCCTCGGTGCTGGATTCCCACG
>CAZHVC010000380.1:0-2393 GCA_964535765.1 uncultured Ignavibacteria bacterium
TATTGCCGCAAAGCGCAGGAAATAAATCTGAGCGTAATCGGATTCACCACTCATTACGATGTCAATCCTGCCCGTGCCGATAAGGATGCGTTCATGGTCGTCGATGGCCGTTGTATTTTCCCCGATGACTGGGCCGTCGAGAGATATTTGGCCGACATAGAACGGGCGCGCCGCGAATTTTCCGGGCTCAAGATTTTGGCCGGATTGGAATTCGATTATTTCCCCGGAATAGAGGAAGAGGCCTATCGCCTTAAAGGCAAGTTCCCTTTCGATTATTTCATCGGCTCGGTTCATTGCCTCGATGGCCTAGCGATATCCGAAACCAAGGACGCCAAAGTCTATTTCCAATCGCACACGCCCGAGCAGATGGCCGATTCCTATTTTAATCTTCTTTTTGATTGTGTTGACTGCGGACTATTCGATGTTATCGGACATGCCGATTATTATGTGCGATATGCGCCGCCCTATTTCGGCGAACGGACTTATGATCTATTCAAGGGCAGGTTGGGGAAAATCGGACGGGCGGCCGCCCTGAACGGCACCGGGTTCGAAATCAATACTCTGCCGGTCCGCCGGGGCAAGCCATTTCATCCACGGCTTGATTTTCTGAAGGAACTGCTTTTGTTCGATGCGACCATCAACTCGATCGGGTCCGATTCTCATCATGTCGATGATCTCGGCAAAGGGATTCTCGAGGCGATCGGTGAGCTCGAATCGAACAATATTTCGTTTAACTTGTTACATGCCGTTCAAAAAGCTTAAACGGGGATTCTTCAACCGCCCGACTCTGATCGTGGCCACCGAGCTGCTCGGTAAAATTATTGTTTATAAAAGAGGAAAGACGAAACTGGGCGGCCGGCTGGTCGAAGTCGAGGCCTATATCGGCGAAGACGATCCGGCCTGCCATGCCCATCGCGGCAAAACCCCGCGCAATTCAATCATGTACGGTCCACCGGGTTTTCTTTATGTCTATTTTACTTACGGCAACCATTACTTGCTGAATCTGGTTACCGAAAAGGAAGGGTTTCCGGCGGCGGTTTTGCTGAGAGGCATGGAGCCGCTATATGGAATCGAGCAAATGCTACGAAATAGAGGGGTTGCCGATTTAACGGAAATTGCCAGCGGACCGGGGAAACTGGCTGAGGCGCTGGGAATCACCACCGACCAATACGGCCTCGATATTACCGGCGATGAATTTTATCTTATCGACGATGGCTTCCGCTGCGGCCGGATATTGTCATCGCCCCGCATCGGATTGAGCAACGGCAACGACAGATATTGGCGGTTCTATCTCGATTCCAATCCTCATGTGTCAAAACCTTCGGCGGCGATAAGAAAACTGGCCCGGCCCTATAGACCTGATTGATCGATTTTCGGAAAAACAACCTGGAGTCTTGCCTATCGGTCCATGAAAGAGATATAATTTTCGGATAAATGGAGAGCAAATGCTGAAACTTGAATATATCGCGCTGTCGGCACCGGCGTTTTTATTGGCGATAACCGTCCACGAGTTTTCGCACGCTTATATGGCATATCGTTTCGGCGATCCGACCGCCAAGAATATGGGAAGACTGACCTTGAACCCGTTGCCGCATCTGGATATTTTCGGGACTATCGCCCTTTTTCTTATCGGTTTCGGGTGGGCCAAACCGGTTCTAGTGAACCCTCTCAATCTGCGCAATCCCCGCAAGGACAATCTCTGGATCGCTCTCGGCGGCCCAGCCTCGAATTTCGTCAGCGCTTTGGTCCTCGGTTTGCTATTTCGCCTTTTCGAACCGTTATTAAGCCCGTTCGAGTTCGGTCACATTATCATGGTGATGCTGCTATTGGCGGTCAGGTTGAATATCATACTCGCCGTATTCAATCTGCTTCCCATTCCGCCTCTCGATGGTTACCATATCTTGGAGGGCATAGTCTCGTCGGAGACGTATATCAAGATGCAGTCGTTTGAGCAGTATGGATCTATCGTATTGCTCGGTTTGATCATGATTTCCAGTTTCGCCGATTTGAATATTTTCGCTGCGTTGTTCAATCCTTTTCTGAGGATTTTGGGGTCGCTGTTTGCTGGGCAAAATTTGGCGTTTTAGCATATTCTATTTGGCTTTTGTCTGCGGACTTTCCTGCGGCCCAAAACCTTATCAAGAGACTCCATGGCTCGATGGAACCAGCCCCGGCGATTTCTTTAACGCCGAATACGGCTCCCTAAAATCATTGGTGGTCAAACTTGAGGCCGGTCTCGATTCCGATCACAGGCAGGAGTTCGAGTTGACCGCCGCCTATCTATTCCCCGATAGTTTTGCCTTTCTGGCCGAGGGGGTTTTCGGCGCCGATCTTGCGCGGGGCGCCCTTTGCGGTGATTCCGGTTTTTGGGAATTTCCCCGCAGGAATGAGAC
>CAZHVC010000381.1:0-2389 GCA_964535765.1 uncultured Ignavibacteria bacterium
GACAAAAACCGGCGGCTGAAAGCACAGCTATCAAGAAAATCGCAACGAATTCAAGTGGAAAATTACGCATAATATTCGGGCAAACCGGTCGGATGAGGAAGACTTTGCCAGGCAAAAGAAATTCCGGCAGACCAGCAAACCATGTCAACGGAAGCTCTGTCTTTTTGCAGGCTGTTCGATTTCCTGTAACATACAACTTCAGATTGTTGGCTTGAGTGTTATTCAGATTTGGTAATTTCCGAAATCCTCTGGATTCATCCTGCGCAGCCGGTCGCGCAATGATTCCTGGTCGGGGAGTCCGCCGGGAGCATCGTCCTTGATCCGAAAGAGGTCCTCTTCGACGAATATCGGTGCCTTGGCTTTCAAAGCAAGGGCTATCGAATCCGAGGGGCGGGCGTCTATTTCATAGGTTAAACCGTTTGCCTTGATATGAATCGTGGCGTAAAAAGTCTGTTCCCTCAAGTCGACGACGCAGATTTTTTCGATTTCTCCGCCCATCTTCGTGATAATCGAATACAGCAAATCATGCGTAAGGGGTCGTTTCGATTCGACGCCGGACATTTCCATCCCTATCGCCCAGGCTTCATAATGTCCGATCCAGATAGGCAGCACTTTCTGGGAATTCTCCGGAGTCAGGGGGACAACCGGTGAATTGGTTGTGACATCAAGCGCCAGGCCGCTGATTTTGGCTCTGATTAATCCCATAAAACCCTCGCCATCATCATTTCGGCGATCCAAAGGCTCTTGAGCGCCTCAGCATCTCAGCTTTCTTCTTTCTTTACCACCCACAGCTTGATATTTGCAACAACTTCTTTTTCGAGCTTTACCGGAATCGTATAGACCCCGAGAGCCTTGATCGGTTCATCGAGCTGTATAATTCTTTTGTCTATGGCAAAACCCTGATCGGCCAGAAGCGCGGCGATATTAGCCGCGGTCACCGAACCGAATATTTTGTCTTCCTCGCCTACGAGCACCTCGGCCGTCAAGGAGATTTTCTCAAGTTTATCTTTGAGCTTTTCGGCTTCGCGTTTGCGCTTGTTGTCCCTGATTGCTTTCTGCTGTTTGATTTCGTTGATCGATTTGAGGTAGCCGGGGGTGGCCGGAGCGGCCAGGTTTTTCGGTATCAGAAAATTCCTGGCGTAGCCGCCCTTGACCTCGACGATTTCGCCGCAGCTACCGAGATTTTTGATATCGTCTTTCAGGATGACTTTCATGACATACACTCCTGCAAAATAATCACGTTTTTCCCTCATCCAGTTTGCGTAGATCGAATCGGCTGTCGAACAGTCCGATGACCGCCAGCATCGGAATAAATATAACAGCCGCCAGAATCATAAACATATATAAAAAATGTCTCGGCCAGCCTAAAGACAGAGTCCTGTTTAGGAAAAATTCGATTATCGCCAGGCCGAAAACCGCATAGATATGCACCATGAATATGCCGATATTGAAACCGATGATGCGGCCTGTCGAGCCGCCGATCAGCAGTAGCAGCAACGCAGTGCCGAGCGGCACCAACCAAAGGTCGTGGCCTTTCCAGAAAGCAAAAGGGGGCATGGCCGGCAAAATCGCCCCGAAACGAGGCGCCACGGCGCTGGCTCCGAGGTAGGCGAAAACCACGAATGCGAAAAACATCGTAATCAATATTCCGGGGGCGAGTTTCAAAGTCCATACGAACATAGCCTCAAACGATTCCAGGTAGGTCTTCGCCTCGCCGCCGCCGATTCCCAGAAGAGCGGACTCGGCGGCGAACTGTTGAGTCATCTCTTTGGCGATCGTTTCCGACTTGGCCAGCAATTGAGGGTAAAAAACAATCAGCAGAAACAAGGGAAATGCATAGGCCATCAGCCCCCACGACAGAATCTGCCGCGGTGCTCCGAACAGCCGGGCTTTATATCCCATAAGCAACCCGGGAAGAACGAATAAAAAAAACATTCCTCCCATTATGATTGGGCCATATAAAAAAAAGCATATCACCAGCGAGAAAAATGCCGCCAAAAAACAATATCGCCAGCCGTAGCGAACCGCGGTGATGATCAAGCCGATCATCAAGCCGATGAAAGATAGGGTGTTGATCAGGGCCAGGCCGGATAAGGCGCCTGCCATGACTATCACGGAAAAAAGCAACCATATCCTGGCCCGATCAGACTTTATACCTGTCCTGCCGGATACTTCCACCTCAACCCAAATCCTCAGCCGTAAATGGTATCAGGGCCATCATTCGCGCCCGCTTGAGAGCGGTCGTCAGGCTTCGCTGATGTTTCGCGCAGGTTCCAGTCATCCTTCCCGGGACGATTTTGCCTCTTTCGGTGACGAATCTTCTCATCAGCCTTTCGTCGCGATAATCGATCCGGACAAGCTTCTCATCACAAAACCTGCAGGTTTTCCT
>CAZHVC010000382.1:0-2376 GCA_964535765.1 uncultured Ignavibacteria bacterium
GAATGTCGTCAGGATCGCAAAAATCGGCGCGGTCAGCCTGCCATTTTCACAAATGGTTCTATATCAGCCAGAACCCTGTCGATCGAATCTTTCCAGAAATCCTCGCGGGTGAGATCTGCTCCGAGATGTTTTTCGGCGATCTCCTCGTTGGTCATCGAGCCGGTATCCTCAAGCAACGCCCGGTATCGTTTAGCGAACGATTTTCCCTCTTTAAGCGCCCGATCGTAAACGCCATTGGCGAACAGGAATCCGAACGTATAGGGGAAATTGTAAAACGGCACCGCCGTAAAGAAAAAATGAAGTTTGGATGCCCAAAACAGCGGATGCCACCCGTCGCCTTCGATTAAATCGCCGTAAGCCTGTTTTTGCGCTTCAAGCATGATCTGGTTCAATCTGCTTCCGGGGACGAACCCTTTCTTTCTCTCGGTGTAAAATGTATCATCAAAAATGAATCTGGCCCTGATATTGCAAAGCATCACGAAACCATTGGCGATCTTCTGATCGAGCAGCATCAGTTTTTCCTCGTGGTCGTCCGAAGATTCGAGGGCGGCATCGGTAACGCGCAGCTCGTTGAAGGTCGAGGCGGTTTCGGCCAAAGTCATCGGATAGCGAGAGGCGAAACAAGGTTTGTCCTTGAGTACGAACGAATGATAGGCGTGTCCCAGCTCGTGAGCCAGCGTGGACAAGCCGCCGAAAGTGCCGCTGAAAGTCATGAAAATGCGGCTTTCCTTTTTCAGCGGGAAACTGGTGCAGAAACCGCCGGCTGCCTTGCCCGGGCGGTATTCCGACTCCACCCATCGTTTGTCAATAGCCATCCGCGAAAACGTACCCATCTCCTCGGAAAAACTCGATAAATGTTCGACTATGAAGCTGCCAGCTTCGGGGTATGAATATTTTTTATTGAGCTTGCCCACCGGCGCCGTCTGATCGAACCACTTGAAACTATCGATACCGAGGATTTTTTTCTTGGCGCCAATATACGGCTTAAACCGCTCGATCGATTTTGCCACCGCCGACCACATGGCGGTCAGAGTCTCCTCTTTCAGCCTGGCTATCCGAAGCGCTTCATAAAGGTGCGATTGCCAGCCACGATTCCGATAAAGAGCCAACCGGAATCCCGCCAGCGAATTCAAGGCCATGGCCGCCAGTTCAGCCCGCGACTCCCAAGCCTCCTGCATTTTTAGAAATGCGGTTTCGCGTATTTTCCTGTCCGGCGATTCGAACTTAGGGGCAAGTTGCCCCAGAGAAATCCTTTCGATTTTGCCGTTTTCCTCGAAATCTACGCGTAGGTCGCCGGCCATTTTATCATATAACCGGTTCCAAGCATGATAACCATCGACCGCCAGATTTATGGCCAGCTTTTCCATCTCGGGGGCCATTTTCGCCCGGGCGCGATCCCGTAAATCATCCAGATAGAACTTTATCTCCCTGAGTCCGTCTTGAGAGACGAATTCCCGCCATAGTTCATCACCTACGGCTATGGCGAATTCCTCGAGACCGGTCATCAACACCTGCCACTTGGCCCCGAATTCGCTGACCGTCGCCTCATGGCCATGTGCCAGCTCATCGTTCACGTTCTGACTGGTTAGACAACCGGCAAACGCCCCGGCGTGTCGGATATGATCATATATATCCTGCAAGCTCAATACAAAAATCTTCCACTCACCCAAATGAGCGGAGTCACTTTTATTCCTGATTTTCTCGAGCAATTCCCCGGCCGAAATAAGTTTATCGCGGATACGGTCCAAAAATTCGGCGTATTCTTTCGAGGCCGAACCGCCGGGAAACAGCGAATCGAGATCCCAGCGTAACATGTTATCAGAAGACATCGGCTTTCCTTTCTCGATATAATATTGTCGTCAACCGGTCGGCCCCCTACGGACCGCCGCCGGATTGCCTTGATTTATATACGAATTTCCACTCCTGGAATCAAGCCCGCAGACAAGTCCAAGCTTGAGGGAAATTCGATTGTCGGCGATGGGCGACATTGAGACTATAGGCGCGTTCCTGCCTTCTAATTCCGGCGAAAAGCTAAGGATTCGGCGTCGGATCAAGACCGATCAAGAATCTAACGATTCGGGAAAGAAGCGATCCGGAGGTATATTCATTCCGATAATGATAAAGATATTCAAGCGGATGGGTTGACATCACCACCAGCCCTCTTCCCTTGGCAAAAGCGACCAGCGTCGGGCGATTTTGCGAATCGGTCAGAAGAACAACGGCTCCGGCAGGCAGATTCGCCAACGCCCCATGCGAAGCCGACAATCCGGTAAGAGTTTCCGGAAGATTGGCCATGATAGCGTGCTCCGGAAGCGCCAATAAATTGATATTGTCCGATTCATCGACAAACGTTACTCCATTCGGAAAGAGCATGCC
>CAZHVC010000383.1:0-2368 GCA_964535765.1 uncultured Ignavibacteria bacterium
CCATCGGCAAGCCGAAATAGCTACTGTCCAAACCCTGATCATAAAGGGCGTGACCGGTCTCATGCAGTATCCCGAAAAAAGCCTGGCCGAAATGATTGGCGTTGTAACGGGTCGTGATACGGGTGTCGCCGGGGCCGATACCGATGCAGAACGGATGGGTCGTTACATCCAACCGCCCCGAGTCCATGTCGAAACCGATGGCCGAGGCGGCCAGCTTGCCGATGATTTCCTGCTTGTCCAGGGGGAAATTCCGCTGCAATATTTCTGATTTCGGCTGGCGATCCGAATCGGCGATGGCCCGGATCATCTCCACCAGCGGCAACCGCAGATTTTCAAGCACCTGTTTCAAATTTGCGGCTGTTTCACCCGGCTCATAATCGTCAAGAAGCGCATCATAGGGTTCGGATTTATAGCCGATCGCCTCAGCATATTGACGTTTCAGGTCTATTATCTTTTCCAGCCACGGTAAAAAGAGAGATGTCTCCGCTTTGCGGCGCGCTTCCACCCAGGCCTGCTCGGCCAGAGTGGTTGTTTTCTCCAACTCCTCCACCAGCTTTTTGGGCACCTTCACCAGCTTGTCATACTGCCGCCTGAGTTCGCGTATATTCACCCGGTCCGGCGAATCGGCGGCCGCGCCCGACAGGGAATCCTCCGCCTTTTTCAACAAATCTCCGATTTGCGGCGCGGTGAACTTCTCATGAACCATGCCGGAAAGCAAAGCCTTTTGCTCGGCGCGATGGTTACCACCGCCCGGCGGCATGTATGTGCGCTCATCCCACTCGAGAACAGCGGCACAGTAATGGAGCAGACTTATTTCGGTTATTCGGCGATATAAATCGTTCAGCAAATCTTTATTGGTCTCGGCCATGATTTCACTCTCCTTTTTGCCCGGCGGCTTCCTTGGCCAAGTATATGCAAATCCGACAATGATGGCAACCGCAATCAAGAAATCACCCGGCGAATGGAACTCCCTAAAAAATCGGTTTCCGCCCAAAAAATGGCCACAAATCGGCCGCGGCGTTTGTTACTATACAGTAAAACTATCGCCAAAAAAACAAAAATTGGAAATTTGCGTTCTCCGCTGTTGACATCCGGCGGAAACCGAGTAAATTGCCTATTGGATTTGAAATTCGTCTTTATTAAGATCGCAACCGATGCCGGATAAAACAAACAGTTTGATTATTTTAATCCATTAATATTCATTTGCGGGAGTTTTATCGATGAGTGAAACAAAGTCATGGACAAAGGTGATTGGCGCCGGAATTCTGTTGATTCTCTGCTTGTCCGGGGCCTGGGCGATGGACCAAGAAGCGGTGCAGCTGGCCCGGCGATCTTTTGCCGCCGAACACCCTTACGCCGCATTTCATTATGAGGGGAGTCAACTGACACGGATCTACGGCTGGCCCATCGCGCTGAGCGGAAGCACCAGCCCCTTGGCCAGCGCCGAGCAATTCAGACAGAGATATTCGGCGGTATTGGGGTTGACCCCTGATGAACTTGTCCAGGTGAGCGCTTTCAATGATGATCTGCATATTCAACCGGTTATGTATGAATCGGAAACCGGGCAATATAAATTCACGCTCGTATATTACTCGCAATATAAAGACGGCATACCGGTTTTTCGGGGCGAAGTGCGGCTGTTGATATTGAACCGGTCCGATTATCCGGTCGTCTCGGCGGTCTGCGCCGTCCGCGATCTCGGCTCGTTCACCCCGCCGCCTCAAGCCCGAGCCATCGATCCTTCGGCGGTGCAACGGAATTTCGCCGCCCAGATACCGCAGATGACCCTGTTTTCCGATCCCCGCTTGGTTATCTGGGCCGGGGTGGAGGACGAAAAGGTCGAACCGGCTCTGGGCGTCGAGTTTGTGGCCAGCGACGGCAAGGCCCCGACGATCGAAAGAAAACGTTATATAGTCGATCCGGTTACCTTGGCTCTGCTGTACGAGGAGAATATCGTCATCGACGTTGACGTAACCGGTCGGGTGGACGGACTGGCCACCGAAAATTTCAAATCCGAGCAATGCGGCAATGAAGTTTCCACCGGCCTACCCTACGCCACTGTCAATATTCAGGGCGGCAATTCGGCTTACGCCGATTCGACCGGTGCTTTCGTCATTCCCAACGGCGGCAGCTCCCAGGTAACGGTGACATCCCAGACCCGCGGCCGCTGGTTTTACACGCAGAACCAAGCCGGCGCCAATTCGCAATTGTCGCTGGCCGTAACCCCGCCGGGGCCGGCCAATTTTCTGCATAATTCGGCCAATACCGAATATCCCCGGGCCGAGGTCAACGGTTATTATCATGCCAACCTCGTCCGCGATTTCACGCTCAAATACAACCCGACCTATCCGACCGTTTACAATCAGAC
>CAZHVC010000384.1:0-2330 GCA_964535765.1 uncultured Ignavibacteria bacterium
GCTATTCTATAATGCGGTTCGGTGTTGTTGGGCGGAGCCCGCTCCGGAGATTTGACGGGGGAACGTTTGATGAATTCAAATAACAGGTTATTCAAGCTTATGGCGATTGCCGTAGTCCTGACCGTTATCGTATTTTTCTTGATTTTGTTGTTTTCCGGCCGCAGGAAATCAAGCGGTGTTCAAAATGAGCTTGATTCGACGCCGTCGAGAAATCAGGCGGCCGCAGCCGGCAACGCACCTGGGCGGGCGGTCATCGAAACCGGCAAACAGATTTACCTCCGGCAGTGCGCCTCCTGCCATGGTGATAACGGCGGCGGCGACGGCCCGCTGGCCGTTCGTTGCGTCCCGGCGCCGGCGAATTTCGCCTCCGGCAAATTGAAATACGGCTCCTCACCCGAGGAGATATTCAGAACCATAAGCAACGGGATTAAGGGCACGATGATGGCATCCTATGGATTTATCGAGGAGCAGGACCGCTGGGCGGTGGCGCATTATGTGTTGACCTTGATGCCGGAAAAATGAGATTTAATCGAAAATTGAATGGATCGGAATTTTGATCTGCCGGTAAATCGCCGAAATTTAGGTCGCCGGCGCGATTAACCTGTATTAGAATCATCGATTAAAAAACGAGGGGAATATGACGGATCATCAAATACCACTTGCCTCGAAAGCTATTCGCATCTGGCTGAGGCTTCTTTTGATTCTGCTTTTTATTTTGATAGTATGGGGTGCCCTGGTCAGACTTACCGGCTCCGGTCTTTCGATACCCGAATGGCCAATCGTCAACGGCAGCATTTTGCCGCCATTAAGCGATGACGACTGGCAGGCGGTTTACCGGACTTATTATCTCGAAGTGCATAATATCAGCGATCCTTACGGCCCCGATGTGATTCCGGTCGGAAAATTCAAAACGATGTTCGCAATTGAATATCTGCACAGGATGCTGGCGGCAGTCGCCGGAATCATTTTTATAGTGCTTTATATAAGATTCATGCGCGATTCCGTAAAGCGCAAACGGGTAGGCTATTTAATGACGTTGGCCGGGGCGCTGCTTCTACTTCAGATTGTACTCGGCGCAGTCGTTGTCAAAGAAGAACTCAAAGCCGAATTGGTGGCCGGACATCTAGCCGTCGCTTATCTTTTTTATGCGCTTATACTTTGGATTTATCTGCGCCTGAATCGAGCGACCGATTACGTCGATCGGAAATCGGGAGCAGAATACGGATTGATTTTACCCGTATGGCTGATGCTTGTTTCCTTTTTCTTTCAGTTCATTTCGGGCGGTTTGATGGCTGGATCGGGTGCAGGGCATATCCTGAATACTTATCCCAAAATGGGCGGACACTGGATCCCTCCGCTATCGCAGCTTTACTCCTCGCTTCAGGGCGGTCTATGGAGCAACCTGGTGGAAAACCGCGTGCTCATCCAGTTCATCCATCGTTGGTGGATTCTGGCGGTGATCGCGATGATCGTCTGGACCCGGGTAAAGGCGCGCCGTTATGCGCTATCGCGCCGCGGCAAAACGTATTTCCGGATAGTTGACATTCTGCTTGTTTTGCAGATTGTCTGGGGTATCGGCAACCTGGTGATGAAAGTGCCGGTTTATATGAGCGCGGGGCATTCGGGAATAGCCCTGTTGCTGTTCACGTTTTCGCTGATGGCGGCTTATGAAGCTGGACTTGCCGATAAAAAATAAAATCCTGGCCCTGGTGCGGTTGACCAAACCGGAGATAATGCTGTTGGTGCTTGTCACCGGTGCCGCCTCATTGATAATCGAAAAGAGTTTGCTGGGCAGCCCCATTCGCTTCTTCTTGGTCTTGCTTGGATTGGCTTTGATCGGCGGCTCCGCCAATGCTTTCAACATGTATTTCGAAAGGGATATAGACGCCCGGATGACGCGCACCAGAAAGCGTCGGCCGTTGCCGCTTAAAATTATCAGCCCGAATTCGGCGGCCGTGTTTGCGGCTTTTATCGGATTGACGGGCGCGGCGATTTTCCTTTTCGCTTTCAACTTGTTGAGCTGCCTTCTGGCCGTCGCCACGATCGTCTATTATGCTTTTTTCTATACCCTGATTTTGAAACCGAACACTCATTATAATATCGTCATCGGTGGCGCAGCCGGCGCCATGGCTCCGATAATCGCCTGGGCGGCGGCGGCCGATTCGCTGGCTCTGCCCCCGGTATTGTTGTTCCTGGTGATATTTTTGTGGTCGCCCCCTCATTTCTGGTCGCTTGCCGTTTTGATGAGAAAAGATTATGAAACAGTCGGCTTTCCGATGCTGCCCGTCGTCCGCGGTGAGAATGAGACGCTCCGGCAAATTTTGGTCTAT
>CAZHVC010000385.1:0-2325 GCA_964535765.1 uncultured Ignavibacteria bacterium
AATCAGATTTGACCGGGATGGTTATAAGCCGGCTCTGCCGGCTTATTTGTTTGATGTCTATGCCCACGGCGTTTCCAGCCGTTCGACTGTCGGTTGGAGAAATATCGCCCGGACTATGCCGTTGACCGCCGCCATCTCCAATGGTTCCGCTCGCGGCTGTTTTATGCTTGAATTCCTGACGATAATCAATATTATATGGCGGTGCGAAAAACATTCCTGGTCAATCACTTCCCGGTCATTCTCTATGCCGGGCTGATTTTTTGGGGATCAAGTATCCCATCGCTGCCCAGCAACCTTCCGTTTACAATCAAAGATAAGGTGCTTCATTTCCTCGAATATTTCATCTTCGGGATATTGCTGATCAGATCCGGCCTTGCCCTGAACTGGAAATTGACTTTCCAGGCGTTGCTTGTTGTCGTTTTCCTGATAGGTATTTTATATGCCGCAACCGATGAGTTTCATCAGGGGCTGGTTCCCGGTCGCGATATGAATTTCTGGGATTGGCTGGCTGATGCGATTGGTGTTGCTGCAGGCTGTGGGATCGGCTATATTGTAAGCGCCAAACTGCGAAAACGATGATATGAACAAATTCGATTTTCCGGGATTGTTCAGGTTGGTCGATCGTGATTCCGCGCTGAATCGCCGATGGTCGGTCCCGTTTCGTCTCGGAAGGGGAGATGATCTTTTCGTCAACGCGAATCTGGTTTTGGAATAAGCTTGATCCGTTCGGTTATCTGAAAGGCTCAAATAATTATGCTTAAGACTTACTATCGAACTCACACCTGCGGTGAACTCCGTGCCGCCGATGTCGCTAAAAGCGTGGTCATTTCGGGTTGGGTAGCCGGCTGGCGCAATCTCGGCGGAGTCGTGTTTATCGATTTGCGGGACCGCTGGGGAACGACGCAGGCGATTTTCAATCCCGAATGGTGCTCGGCGGAAATAATGGAAAGCGCCCAAAAATTGCGCCATGAATTCGTGGTGAAAATAAATGGCGAGGTTCGCCTGCGTCCCGAGAACGCCAGAAATCCCAAAATGCCGACCGGAGATATCGAAATTCGGGCTACTGGCCTCACGATTCTGAATCGGTCGGAAACACCGCCGTTTCTGGTAGAGGATAACCCGGATGTTTCCGAGGAGCTCAGACTCGAATACCGTTATCTGGACCTGCGACGACCGGTTTTGAAAAATAAAATCGAATTCAGGCATAGAGTCGCCCTCGAAGTCAGGAAATATCTCGACAGCCTCGGTTTTGTGGAGATTGAAACACCTCTGCTGATCCGATCCACACCGGAGGGAGCGCGCGACTTTGTGGTGCCGTCGCGCGAACACCGGGGATGTTTTTATGCCTTGCCTCAATCGCCTCAGCTTTTCAAACAGATTTTGATGATCTCGGGCTTCGACAGGTATTTTCAGATCGCCCGCTGTTTACGCGATGAAGATTTGCGCGCCGACCGTCAGCCGGAGCACACACAAATAGACATGGAAATGGCGTTAGTGACCTCCGATGATGTATTCGAAGTGGTGGAGGGGATGATCTGCCACTTGTTCGGCCATCTGCTGAACGTCGATCTTAAGCGGCCGTTTCCCCGATTGACGTTTGATCAGGCCATGTCCAGGTTCGGCTCGGATAAGCCGGATATGCGTTTCGGGATGGAAATAACCGACCTCTCGGGGATCTCCGCCGCCTGCGGATTCGGCGTGTTCGAACAAGCGGTTTCAAGCGGCGGAATCGTCGCCGGAATTCTCCTCAAAGATGGCGCGGCCTATACGAGGAAAAATCTGGATGAACTGACCGAGATCGCCAAAAAGAACGGCGCCGGAGGACTTTCGTACGTGGCTTTCGCCGAAAGCGGCATCAAGTCGCCGTTGGCCAAAGCGGTTTCACCCGGCTATCTGGAAAACATAAAAACGGTAACAGGGGCTGGCAGCGGTGACCTGGTGTTGATCGTGGCCGACCGGAAAGCGACGGCCCTAAAATGTCTCGGGCAATTGAGGCTTGAATTGGCCAGGCGGCATAAACTTCAAGGCGATAACAAATGGGAGTTCCTCTGGGTGCATAAGTTTCCGCTGTTCGAGTATAATCCCGATCTGAAACGGTTCGACGCCATGCATAATATAGTCACATCTCCCTGTCCCGAGGATATCGATAAACTTAAGCAGGGATTCGTTTCTTCCTTGCCGCTTTCCGATGAAAACCATCCTTGGGCGCTAATCAGGGCGAACCAATACGATCTTGTCTGCAACGGAGTCGAACTGGCTTCGGGTGGAATAAGGATTCATGATGCCGATATGCAAATGCAGATACTGCGGATTCTCGGGATGTCG
>CAZHVC010000386.1:0-2323 GCA_964535765.1 uncultured Ignavibacteria bacterium
CGCAATACCCCAGCTTCCGGCGCCCAATATCGATATCAGCATATTATTGGCTCTTTTTCGATCGCCACGGCCGAATCAGTTTTTCTTGAGTGCGAATCTATTTTCCGTTCCCCTCAACAACCTTTTTATATTTTGACGATGAGTCGTCAAGACCATGACCGACAAAACGACGCCGAGCAAGATTTGAGCGGGTTCGATAAACCTGCCGAAAAGAATCCGTTCCGCAAACAGCGCAACGGAAATATACAAAGACGCCAGAATCGAGCCGAGCGAGATGTATCTTGTCGCGGCGACCGTAACTACGAATACGGCCAGAGCGAACGCCGTCTCCAACGGCAACATCGCTATAAGCATTCCGGCGGCAGTCCCTATCCCTTTGCCACCCTTGAAACCGATCCACACCGGGAAAATATGGCCGATTACAGCCGCCATTCCGGCGATCATCATCAACCAAGCCGAAGGGATCGCCAGGTCCCCCAGATCGATCCGACTGATCAGCATCGTGGCGAACACTCCTTTGAGAGCGTCTATCAACAAAACGATGGCGGCGATTTTGGGTCCAAGCAGGCGCATCGTATTGGTGGCGCCGGTCGAACCCGAACCGATCGTTCGGATATCGACTTTCCTGAAGATTTTTGCGAAAATATAGCCAGTGGGGAAAGATCCGACCACATAAGATAGGAGAGCTATAGTCAAAATTGAAATCAATTTTTTCTCCTTGACTTGAAAACCAATTTCAGCGGCGTGCCCTCGAAACCGAAACGCTCCCGCAGCCTGTTTTCGAGAAATCTCTCGTAATCCGGCTGGATAAACCGGGGATAATTGCAAAACAAAACGAAAGTCGGAGGCGAGATTTCGGGTTGGGTCATGTAGAAAAAGCGGATCAATTTCCCGCGTACGGCAGGTGGGTGCCGCCTGGCGACCGCTTCCTTCAGGAATTCGTTCAGTTCGAACGTTTGGATTCTTTTTTTTCTTTGTTCGTCGACAGCCATTATCGCTTTGATAACGCGGCCGATTCCCGCGCCGGTTCGGGCGACGGTGAAAACGACCGGAGCGAATTTCATTCGAGGGGCTTTGGCGGCGACGGCTTCAATAAATTCGTCTTGCCCGATGCCGCTGATCAGATCCCACTTGTTGGCGATAAAAATCAGCCCCTTTCCTTGCTCGGCGGCGCCGCCGGCTATTTTGATATCTCCAGTGGTCACCCCGTCAGGACAGCTTAAGACCACCAGGACCACATCGGATCGTTCTATGGCTTTCAGGCTGCGTAAGGAAGTATAATATTCGATCATGTCGGCGTAAATCGATTTGTTTCTCAGCCCGGCTGTATCAACGAAAATGAAATTTTTCCCCTCAATCGACACCTCGCTGTCGATGCTGTCGCGGGTGGTTCCGGGGATTTCGGAAACGATCTGCCTATTCTCGCCGAGAATTGCGTTGAACAGCGACGATTTCCCGACATTGGGGCGGCCGACGATGGCTATTTTGGTCGTTTCGGATACGGTTTCCGCCGGCCTTTCAATCGGACAGGAAGCCACTATGGCATCGAGGAGTTCGCCTATCTGACGGCCGTTTGCGGCGGACACAAGAAATACTTCCTTGAATCCGAGCTTGCGGAAATCGTGACTGCCTGCCTCCTGACGCTCGCTGTCGATTTTATTGGCGGCAATCAAGACCTTCTTTTTCGAATGTTTCAAGAGTTTGGCGATCGTATCGTCTTCGGTTTGGATCCCCGTGATTCCATCGAGCACGAATAAGACGATCTCGGCTTGATCGATCGCCGCCTTGACCTGAGCGCAGACACGGGAGGTGATGTCGTCTTTCGAATCGGGTACGAAACCGCCCGTATCGACAAGCAGAAACTCGCGGCCGTTCCAGGTGCAGACAGCGTAATTGCGATCTCTGGTCACTCCGGGGCGATCGTCAACGATGGCTTTTCGTTGCTTTATCAGGCGGTTGAAAAGAGTCGATTTGCCGACGTTCGGTCGGCCGACGATGGCTACGATCGGGCGATTCATCTCAGCATATCCAAAGTTTCAGTCAAATCATAGCTGCCCCGAATCACTGGCCGATTGAGACCGGCGGAGAGGTCCTCTCTGGAACAATCGTCGATGAATCGGTCATCGTCATTAAGGCAGTTCGGGGGAAGAATGACGACCGGCGGTCCTTTCTTTATTTTTCTCAGTCGGGCAAGAATATCAGCGCCGGTAAGCAGGCCCGTTACGGTGACGCTTTTCCCCCAGAAACGGTTGTCGACGGCAACCACTTTCAGGCCATTTCCGGCCCCGTAAATTATTTTTTCTTTCCAGAAAGGGAACATGGA
>CAZHVC010000387.1:0-2305 GCA_964535765.1 uncultured Ignavibacteria bacterium
CTCCGAGCCTGAACATTTCCTGAAAACGTCCCATTCTTTCCTGCTGTTTCGAATCAAGCCAGCCGTTGCCGCCGATCGCCAGGACGCATTCGAGCAGGTTGGCCAGATCGCAGCCGGCCCGCTTGATCCGCCCCCAGCCGATATTCCCCGGGCGCTCGATTTCGATCGCCGGCAGCGAGCCCACTATAGCCGCAAGGGCGACGAAAGATTGCCATCGATTGCAATCGGTCTGGCGCGACGGCACCGCTATCAAATCGGCCAAGGGACCAAGGGGCATTTCCTCGGCGTAGAGCTCAAGCAATTCAGATAGGACAACCTGAATATCAGCCGAACCGAACCGCCGCCGCCGATTTCCTATCAACAACTTATCGCCGTCCGGAGTCTCCTGCAGGTAATATATCCAGCTTAACACACGGTCGCCCAGGCGATACTTTTGGAAACCCTCGCGGATCATGACGGCCGTAACCAAACCGAGATTACCGGCGGCGGCCGCCCGACCGAAAGGGGTGACTCCAACGGCGCAACCGCGGTTTTCGATAAAGCCGGCTTTCAGAAGCATCTCGATTACATGTTCCCGGTCGGCCGGCCCGATGGGTCGGCAATGATCGCGCAGAATCAGGCGGCAGAGTTCGCGGCAGTCTTTTTCGTCTCGGGCCAGCCCGCAGGCAAACCAGCGCAAAAAAAGCCCGCCCAACCTCTCGCTGTCGAAAGGTTCGATTTCAGGCCGAGCCGAACCGTAGATATAAGTTTCCCATAACACCTCGCGCTGAAAATCATTCTCGGCGATCAAAATCGCCCGGCCGAAATCATCACCCTGTCCCAACCTTCCGGCGCGCCCGGCGATCTGATTGTAATCGTACATCAAAAGCGGCCGCAAATTCGAACCTCCCGCCGACCCATAGTATCGGTGGGTATCGATAAATACGTTTCGAGAAGGGAAATTCACCCCCAAGGCGAGCGTGGTGGTGGAGACGATAACCCTGATTTCCCCCTCGCGAAACTTATTCTCCAACAGGCGGCGCGTCGCCCAGGCTAAATCGGCGTTGTGGAAAGCGATTCCCCGCTCAAGACAATAGCGCAGATTCTCGGTTTGAATCGAATCGGGATAATCGGCCAGTTCGGCCAGAACCGCGGAGGCAGGCTTGAACGACAACCTATCGGCCAGCAACCGGGCAACCGTGGCCGAGGCCTCGCGCGTCGGCAGAAAGACCATGGCCTGTTCGTCTTTGAGCGTCTTACTCGCCAGCGATTCGACCAATGCCTCCAACGTTCCGCCACCGGCGCAGCCGCTTTCCCCTGCGAAATATTCGATTCCCTCGCGGCAGTCGTTGTGGCGGCGGAAATGGAAACGGCCGTGGCAAAGCACCCCCTTGTGCAGCTCCACCGGACGATTGGTGGATATCAACAGCGGCCAGCCCAGCCAATCGGAAAACAATTTACTATCATCGAGACCGCCGATAAGACCGATCATCTGAATCGAGGGAAAAGCGCGCCTGATTTTGGACAGGACAAGTTCGTAGGCGACTCCCTTGTCGGCCATGCTTATCAATTGCATTTCGTCCAGTATCACGGCGCCGATCGAATCGAAAACGGAGAGGTTGGCCGCCGTCAGGGCGTTGATCATTTCATAAACGGCCACCGCCAAATCATAATCGCCCTCGAGGAAACGGCGGCGGCTTTCGGGAAAATCGGCCGTGACGGCTATCATTTTCAGACCGGCCTTGAGGTAAAGCGGAGCATACTCCGAATACAGCTCCGAGGCCATCGCCTTCAGAGGAACCAGAATCAACCCCTTGCGGCCCGAAGTGACGGCCTTGATCGCCGCCAATTCGCCGCATCTCGTTTTTCCCGCCGAAGTGGGCGCACCGATAAGCAGATTTTTGCCGTCGAGCAGGCCGTAATTTTTCACCGCCTCGACCTGAAGCGGCAGAAGATACTCGACACCGCAACCCCGCCACAGCTCGATCAGTTTCCGCGGAATCCCGTATCGACTGAGATCGGCGATTCGCATGGAGATCCCCCTTTCTTAACCGCAGACCGACCAACCGCATTCAAGGCAATAACGGCAGCCGCCCGACGAGACCACGATACCGCGGCAATAAGAACAATAAAGGCGATGGCAGTTATCGCAGATGAACAGATCGCCGGCATGGCAAAGTTGGCCGCCGCAGCAACAATCGCAACCAGCGGTCACTTCGAAATCGGTTTCCGACCCGGCCATAACGAACTCCTTTCGTCGATAGTTGCCCGAAATTTCGGGGCTTACCTGTCTTACTGCACATAAATATAGTGAACATATATACAC
>CAZHVC010000388.1:0-2284 GCA_964535765.1 uncultured Ignavibacteria bacterium
ACTATTTCCGACTTGGTGGTCAGCGAGCAAGATAGATAACGAGAATCGGCGGAAACATCGGGAACGATTATCGTCTTTTTTTCCCTGATCGCCGCACCGCAAATCCCTTGATCGATCGGGATGGTTTCGTGGGGCGACGGCGAGCCTCTATATGGCCCCAGTTTCAGCCTATCTCCATCCAGGATATAAATCCCCGTCCAGGAGTAGTTTTTGAAATTCGCCGCCAGCAAGGCCACCACCCCCTCAAGCGCCGAATAGCGGTTCGAGGCGGTTTTGATAAAATCGTCCACCACCGCAAGAAGTTGCTCGGGTGTAATTGTCGGCATGTATTCATCCATAAACTCAATCTCCAACACAGGCCCGTAAGGCGCGAATATTCTCCTCCGGAGTGGTGGCTTTCATGGCACAACCGGGGGCGATCACCAGCGGATGACCATCCGCCTCCGCCAGCGCCTGCCGGAACTGCCGGTCGATTTGCGCCGGATCGGAATCAAGCATGGCGCCGTTCTGGTCGATACCGCCGATAAACGCCATCGAAAATATGTTTTTGGCCTGGGCGAAATCCAAATTGCCCGGCTCATGCTTGTTCCAACTCAGAAACTGGCAAGGATAGTTTTTGAATAACGGCAGCAGATTGTTTTGCTTGCAGACATGGACGATATTGAATTTAGCGCCGGCCGCCGCTTCCAAAACGCGCAGATCATACGGCCGCCCGAATTCCAGATAATCCTCCTCCGAAATGCGATCGCGGGTCCCCCATTCCGTGGTGGCGAAAAAAATACCCGATACGCCGATCCCCAACAGCTCGGTTACATAGCGGACAAGTGTACGGGTGATTGCCTCCAAAGCAGGTTCCAAGTTGGTGCGGCTTTCGAGCAATTCGGCGAATAGATCATCCGAGCCGACCAGATCGGCGGCGATTGACAAAGGTGAAAAAACCGTCTGGACATATTCAAGCGTTCCATTCAGGCCCTCGCCTATCAATTTCACCGCCTTCAATTGTTCACCGAACGCACCGGAACATGGATCAAGCTCTTTTATTTTAAGCCAATCGGCCGGGGCGGCAACCGCTCCTGAAATCATCGTTGGCTTGGTCCTGTCATCGGTTGACCAAGTAAAGCGACAACCCCAATCCTCGACATAGTAAGATGCGCGTGGATTAATTTTCATGAAATCCCAGTCGTATTCGCGCTGGAAATTAAGCATGGCCGAAGCCAGATTTTCCGCCGACCGTTCTTGTCCATAAAAATGCCGCCAGGCAGATACCGGAGTCCGGTCGACCTCCCTATATTCGAGCAACCGCTTAAGCCTTTCGATATGTGTAATTGTAGCACCGCCCATCTGTTTGTCTTAAAAGTTTTCCTATAATATCGCCATGGATTTTTGTTGTCAAGCTAATTCGTTATGACATAAGAGATTGTGAAAGCGGGCACAAGCCGGATTAAGCAACCGTTTGGCAAGCCGGATCGATTGTCGCCCCTAATTCGCCTGTTTTAAGACTTTGATTATATCGAGGCAAGTATCGAATTTATTGAAAGAGGGCATGAGATAGAAACCGGCGACTTCGTTCCCGATTGAGTCTATCAGTTCAAGGGCGATTTTCCGCCCCTCCAAACGGGATTTATCGCCGGCCTGCAACATCCGCTGCCGAATCTGATCGGGGATGCTTATTCCGGGTACTTCGTTGTGCAGAAACTCGGCGTGTTTGTGGCTCACCAGCGGCAGAACTCCCAATATAATAGGCAAACCGAACGATTTGCAGTCTTTCAAAAATTTTTTGATAAGCCACAAATCAAAAATCGGCTGGGTAAAAATATACTGACCGCCGGCATTGATTTTTCTTTCCAATCTCGCCATTTCAAAATGATAATCCGGGGCGGTCGGATTGGCGGCCACTCCTATTGAAAATTCCGTTCCTTTCCCGATTGAATTGTCGAAGAAATCGAAACCCGAATTCATTTTGCTTATGATTCCGACGAGTCCGATGGAATCGACGTCGTAAACGGCGGTCGCCTGCGGGTAGTCCCCAACCGATGGCGGATCGCCGGTAAGCGCAAGGATATCCCTGATTCCAAGAGCATGTGCGCCGAGCAAATCAGATTGCAGGCCCATAAGGTTTCTATCGCGCGTGGTGAAATGGAGGATGATATCAATATCGATATGTTGCTTTATCAAGTATGCCGAAGCCAGACACGACATGCGGATCCGAGCCAGCGGCGAATCGGCGATATTGACGGCGTCTGCTCCGGCCTCTTTCAAGGCGGCGGCGTTCTTTATCATATTC
>CAZHVC010000389.1:0-2283 GCA_964535765.1 uncultured Ignavibacteria bacterium
GGGGCTGAGGGGGAACAGCAGGGGAAAGGATCGGGTTTCGCTGGCGGCGGTGGCGGTGGGGCCAGAGTCGAACCGGTCGGCTTCATCGTATTCGTGGAAGATAAAATTTCTTTTTTGCCGACCACCACGAGGAAATTCGAAGGTCTTATCGAGGCCATACCGGATATCGTCGAAAAGATAACAAGTATCAAAAAGGCGAAAAAGGGCGGCGGTGATAATGCGGCCGATAAGGAAAAGGATAAGTAAATGAAAATTGCGGTATTGGTGAAATACACGCCGCAGGTGGCCGGCGTGAAAGTCGGTGAGAAAGTAGAATGGGCCGAAAGCGACATGATCGTAAATCCTTTCGATGAGTATGCGATCGAGGAAGCGATCCGGATCAAGGAAAAAACCGGCTGCAAGACGGTGGCCGTTTCCTACGGAAAAAACAGAGCCGAGGCTGCTCTGCGCGATGCTCTCGCCCTGGGAATCGACGAGGCCTGCTTGGTGGCCGATGACCATTTCGATAACCTCGATCCCCAGAAGACGGCGATCGTCCTGGCGGCTGCCGTAAAAAAAATAGACGACGTTCAAGTAATACTGACGGGCAAACAAGCAACCGATGACGATTCAGCCGCTGTTGCTCCGGCAATTGCCGCCCACCTCGGATGGCCGCAGGTCGGTTTCATACGAAAATTCGAGTCGATTGAGGCCGACCGAGTAATTTGTCAACGGACGACCGATGAAGGTTTCGACCGTGTAACCGTTTGTCCGCCGGCCGTCTTTTCGGTAGTGAAAGAGATCAACGAGCCGCGATTGCCCTCGCTGAAAGGAAAAATGCAGGCCAAGAAAGCAGCCATAACCAGATGGTCATTAAGCGACCTTGGTCTTTCGGTCGATTCGAAATTGCGGCTGTTACAAACTCTTGCCCCGCCACAAAGAGAAGCTGGCGAGATCTTGAGTGGTGAACCGGATCAGGTCGTCGAGACGCTTATCGCAAGACTGAAAGAAAGCCAGATAATCTGAACCGCACCGCTTCGGCGAGACCTGAAGTTGCATTAATTCAATACATTATATTAATAGCTTAATATAATATAAATCAATATAATACGGCATAGCTACCCAACTTTATGGATAGTTATGTCATTGACTTTTCGGCAGGCCATGTTATATTATTAATGTGATATATTTATAACACAAGTGTGATTATGAACACGATCGATAACAGATATCTTGTGCTCGAACTAATCGGAACAGGCGGTATCGGTCAAGTGTTCAAAGTGCGCGACCTTCTAACCGACAGAATCCTCGCTTTGAAATCGCTCTCGCCGACAGCCCGCTATTCAGTTGCCGATTTCAAAGAAGAGTTCAAAATCCTTACCCAGCTTCGCCATCCGTTTCTAATTCGTGTTTACGATTATGGTGCGGATGCGCAGGGAAGAGCTTATTTCACCATGGATTTCGTCCCCGGCGGTGATATCGGCGCCCGCCTGGGGTCGCTCGATATAATCGATACATTTCGCTATGCCCTGATGATTCTGTCGGCGCTCGATTACATCCATTCGCGGGGGGTGTTGCATGGCGATCTCAAGCCTGCCAATATCATGTTCGATGGTGTCGGCAATATCAAGCTCGTCGATTTCGGGCTCGCTTTTCATTTCCGCAGTGAGACTATGCGCAGACGTTCGGGAACGCTCGAATATATTCCACCTGAGGTGCTGGCCAAAGGCAGATTATCGGCCGCCAGTGACTTGTACAGTTTTGCTCTCATACTTTACCAGATGCTTTATAATAGGCCACTTATCGGAGGAACCACCAGTCAAATATTAGCTCAGAAACTGGAACGGTCGTTGGAGCTGCCGCCGGTTCCCGAAGAAATGGGCGGCGAAAAGATGCGGCGTTTTCTCACCGGGCTGCTCGAATTCGAGGTCGAAAAAAGACCGCCCAACGCTGGGGAGGCCGCCAGGATGCTGAAAGGGGTCTTACGCCCTTTTTTTCGCGGCGGTCCCGAATCAGGCAGAAGCTATTTCGAGAGGGCGGTCTTCTGCGGCCGGCGTCAAGAATTCGCCAAATTGACCGACGCATCGGCCTCCCTCAAAGCAGGCGAAAGCTCGTGTATAGCTATCTGTGGTGAGCCCGGCGTCGGGAAATCCCGTCTAATCGAGCAATTCAAATATCAAATCCAGACTGATGGGGGGCAGTTTTTCGAATCGACCTGTGTTTCCCGCAATGATCGCCCTTTTGGTCCGCTGTTGTTGATATTGCGCCAGTTGATCGAGAAGCACGACCCCGATAGGAAACTCC
>CAZHVC010000390.1:0-2268 GCA_964535765.1 uncultured Ignavibacteria bacterium
CCCTATGCTCGAACAATCAGAACACCCGCCGACAGAATAGCCTCGCCTTTCAACTGCTTGGCGGTCGGCGCCCTGAACGGCGCCACGGGGCAGATTGCCAATTTTTCCTCGAGAGGGCCGTCCGGATGCGACAGCAGCACGATCAAACCCGAACTTACGGCGCCCGGTGTCGGTATCAGGTCGTGCGACCGCAACGGGGGATATCGCACCATGTCGGGGACATCGATGGCGACGCCGCACGTGGCCGGAGCGGTGGCGCTTCTCCGACAATTCAATCCGCAGGCCTCGGTGAATCAGGTGAAAGCGGCCCTTCTTTACGGCGCCGACGATCTCGGTTCGCCGGGCGACGATAACGACTACGGCCATGGGAAACTGAATCTACTTCGTTCGCTCTATAATATGCCGCCGCCGGCGAATCCGTTTATCCATGTGATCTCCTGCAGGACTTTTGACGATCGCGACGATCGCCCCGAACCGGGTGAATCGCTGCGGCTACGGTTGATTCTGGAAAATATCGGCTCGACCGGTCAAGTTCAGGCGACTTTGACATCGGCCAACTATCATGCTCAAATAATCGATAACTTGCTGAATCTGGGCGAGCGGGCGCGCTTCGATACATTGCGCATAGACGGTTTCCGGATCAACATCTCCGAGGCGGCCGTTCCGGGGGAGACGCTCCGTTTCCAACTCCAATTCGCCAACGGTTCCTGGCATCAGAGCTTCGCCTTCGAGGCTGTCGTTATCGACGGGCAGGCCGAGGCTGTCGCCACGATCGTCACCGACAGTCTGGAAATGAGCTTTTCCAATTTCGGTCAATTCGGCCTCGGCGACGGCTCGTTCAATCCGCGCGGCGGCCGGGGGTTCCGTTATCCTGTCGGCGGAATCGATTTACTCAAAGAATCATCGTTGCTTATCAGCCTGGCCGGCCGGGTTTCCGACGGCGCCCGCAACGAGGCGAATATCCCCGACAACGATTTCAAGCCGCTGGCCAACAATCTGCCGCGGGTCGAAACTCCGGGAATATACGCCGACTATGACGGTTACGCCGCCTATTCCGATTCGGCGGCGGAATACCCGTTGGGAGTGGGCGTTTCCCAGAAATGTTTCGCCTGGAACGGCGATCATAAATTTGTCCTGACCGAATTCACGATCAGCAATTACGGCCAACAACCGCTGACCGGTTTGAGAGCGGCGATTTACTGCGACTGGGACCTACCGTTGACTTCCGGCAACGACGACGTGGTCGGGTATATCGATTCGTTGTCGTTGGGTTTTGTCATGGATCTGCCTACCGGCCACTGCGTCGGGGTGAGGCCGATAACCTCGCCGGCAAGTTCCTATAGAGCCATCGCCAACAGTCTCGATTTCGCCGACGGTTTCCCCGACAGCCGGAAATCGCAGTTCATGGGCGAGGGGTTCGTGCAAATCAGTTATACGACCCCGGACAATTATTCTCACCTCATCGGCGTTGGACCTTATGATATCGTTGCCGGTGATTCCGAAGTGGTCGCTTTTGCGTTCGTAATCGGCAATTCGCTCGCCGAGTTGGCGGCGCAGGCCCAGCAAGCGTTCTGGATGTATCCGAATCTCACTGAAATCGGAGATCGGTCCCGGCCGACTCCGGCCGATATCGGGCTGGGCAGGAATTATCCGAATCCTTTCAATTCATCGACGGCGATCGAAGTCCGACTTGAAGCACCAGCCGAACTGGTGATCTACGATATCAAAGGCAGCAGGATAAGAACATTCCAGCTTCAGGGCGGCCGGACGGAAACGATAATCTGGGACGGCAGAAACGAGGCCGGCGAAGAAGCGGCCGCCGGCGTATATTTCTACAAGATTAAAGGGAATACGAGCAGCCCGCCGAGGAAAATGATATTGCTCAAATGAATTATCAACCGCATCCGGATCCGAATCGGCTGCGGATTCGACCGATCAGAGCACCATTTTCAAGCCGATAGCGATCAAAATAACTCCGCCGATTATCATCGCCCGCTGCCCTAAATAGCGATATAGCCTCACCCCGAGGTATAGGCCGGCCGTGGTCATGATCATACAGATGACCCCGATAATGGCCGCCGGTTTCCAGATCGAAATTTCGAGTAAACCGAAACCGAAACCGACACCGAGCGCATCAAGACTGGTGCTTATCGCCAAACCCACCATTTTCAGACCCCGCGAAAGATCGGGAATAGCTTCCGGAGTTTCTTTCCAGCCGTCGATAATCATCCGGATGCCGATTCCCGCCAGAAGCGCCAGTACGAACCA
>CAZHVC010000391.1:0-2265 GCA_964535765.1 uncultured Ignavibacteria bacterium
CATCGGGGATTCGTTCCAGCGGCGCCCAAAACGGCTCGGCCGATTGCGGCATCTGCGCCCGGTCAAGCAGCTGATCGGCCGCCTCTTCATGCGTCTTCGCTGCGCTTTCCGTATTCGGCCAAAATGCGAAAAGCAAGAGCATCAAGGCGACGATTGGCAACAAGCGTTTTTTCATCAAACAACATCCTTTCCTGCCCGCAATCGCCACTCGCGATCCGGCAATAGCTAAAGCCACAAAAGGCACAAACAAAAAACGGAGATGGATATTTCAAAAACTACTGCTTATTAATTCAGCTATGGCCTGTCTACATGCCTATTTTAAGCCACGAATGTGGTATAAATTTACCATAATAAATACTCTCGATCGCCCTTTGTCAAGGTTTATGGATAAAAGACTAAAAATTCTCTTTAGAAAAATTTTCTCGTTATAAGCATGAAAAAAAACGCCGCTTGACGGCGTTTTTTTCGGAATAGTTCTTCGAGGCTGTTTTATTTGATAAGCAACATCCGCTTGGCCACTGATTCTTCGCCGATTTGGAGTCTGTAAAAGTAGATGCCGCTCGAATATCCGGTCGCATTCCAGCGGTAATTATACGTCCCCGCCGATTGGTGGCAGTCGACCAGCCTTTCCACCAACCTTCCGGTCAGGTCGTAGATATCGAGTTTGACCGATGTTGCCGCCGCCAATCGGTATGAGATAAGCGTATAGGCGTTGAATGGATTCGGGTAGTTCTGATTCAGGTCGAATGTTTCAGGAGCGATAGTCTCATCTTCGTCGATCGACGTGGTGAACCCGAGATAACTCATTGCCGAGTTGAGGAAATCGGCCCGGGTGGCGGATTGCGGATGGCCGACGTCGATCCCTTCGATTCCAAAACCGACGGTCAGGGCGCGATAATTAGACTGGACCCCGACGGCGGCGGTTTTATTGCTTACGAAATATTTCAAAATCGGCGTTCCGCCATCGAGCGCCACAAAAGCATCCTGCGAGTGCTGATTCTGGGCGCCGCCCGGCCCGGTTGTTATATACCGTTGACCTTCGAAAGGAAGCCCCGGAAGACCGTCGGCTACATATGAAATCGATAAAGTGTCATAGCGCAGTTTGAGCAGATTGTTGAGCAAAAACAGATCCTGAGTCGAGCCGCGCTGCTGGACGAGCTGGACGAAATCCTGGCTGGTCATAAACAGCCTGCCGCCCTGATTCAAGTAGGTTATCAGCCCGGCCACGTAGTCTTCCGGGATAGGTGTTGCTCGGGTGTCGCCGGTAAACCAGATCACGCCCCGGGCCTGATAGATGTCGGGAAACGGCGAACCCTGGCTTGATATATCCCACCTTTGCCAGGTTAATTCGAGGTTGTCGAGGGCGTTGGTGTAATAAGTATCAATAACGGCGCCGTTGTCGTCATCGACGAGGGTTATCTCCGGCAGCCCGAAAATCACGCGCCGGCTTATCAGTTGATGATAGCCGCCATCGTGAGCGGAAAAATCGAGAACGATTTCGACGAATCGGCTCTGGTAGTTGGTCGGAAGCGAAAACTTGATTAGGTCGCCGACGTTGTCGAACGGCTGATTGACCGGGATGTAGCCGAATTGGGAAACGGAGTCGAGGAATGTGACGTTGCCATCATTACAACGCACGGTTACCGTGAAATTATCTACCTGGGCTCTTACATTGGTTGCGGAAAATACCAGATCGCAGGTTTCGCCGGCATCGGGTCGCCCGTTGCCGTTTCCCGCCGTGTCGATGAACGACAGGTTTAACAGACGGAACAACGGATTTACCGAGATAACGGCTAAATCGGCGAACATGACCGAATCGGAGTCGGAAATATCGTCTATTGAAACCTCCGATTCGGCACCGCCATAGAGATTGGAATTGGGAACGGAGTAGTCATCGAATACGCGGCGATTGAGGCTGCCCGGCCAAGGATCTCCGGAATCGCTGCCCCGATTGTGCTCAAGGTCGAACTCGCCGTCGGCCTGTTCAACCGCCACCTTATAATGATTCTGATTATCGTTGTTGGGTACCGATTCGTCGACATGGTAGATCACCAACCCGCTGCCGGGCAAGCTCAGATCGAATTCGACGCGTTGCCTGTTTTCGACCAGAAAATACTGGTTGTTGTACTGTCCGCGGCTGAATAGTACGTAAATATCAGGCGAATATTCGGCTGCGTCTATCTGTTCGTTCTCCCGATTCCCCTGTAATACGGTCGGGTTGACGAACCCCAGATGCATTTTGCTCCAGCCGTCGAAATGAACCGA
>CAZHVC010000392.1:0-2257 GCA_964535765.1 uncultured Ignavibacteria bacterium
TGAACGATAAATTCCCCGGCGGCGCCGAATCACACAAAGCGCTGTTGGAAAAGGAAGGGTTCAAGGTTGTCAGAGCCGGGAAGAAATGGCGTGTGGATAATTATCAGAAATATCTAGTTGACGAATTTTGAGTAGCAAAAAGCGAAAAGGCTGCGTAATAGCCGGTTACCGCGGATAGTACGCCTGGCGGTCCGGCGATTTGTGTAATTCTGTATCTTTCCGCTCAACCAGTCGCCCCAGGCCGGCGCTGTTGGGATGTTGGTCTCACTTGCGGCGGACCGGCTGATAAGCGTCGTATTTGACCGCCGAACTTCGGGTAAATCCGATTGACTTTTAAGACGCGATTCATAATATTTGCCGGTTGTGTGTTGATTTGGTTGTTAAAATAGAGGCGAAAAATGCGCGGCTTAAAACCTGAGCAAATCAAAGTAATTCTGGCTACGGATTGCGGCTCGACCACCACCAAGGCCATTCTGATAGAGTATCGCGACGGTGAATATAGATTGATCGTGCGGGGCGAGGCGCCCACCACAGTCGAGGCTCCTTTCGAGGACGTGACGATGGGCGTGCTCAACGCCATCGGCGAGGTTGAGGAACTTTCCGGCAGGAAGATTCTGGACGACAACAACAAAATCATCAGTCCGGCCAAAGGGAATATCGGGACCGACATTTATATTTCGACGTCGTCGGCCGGTGGGGGGTTGCAGATGATGGTGGCCGGGGTGGTTCGTTCGATGACGGCCGAATCGGCGGAGCGGGCGGCGCTCGGCGCCGGCGCCATCGTCATGGATGTTATCGCCTCGAACGACAAGCGCCTGCCTCACGAGCAAATAGAACGCATCAGACATCTTCGCCCGGATATGATTCTCCTATCCGGCGGTATCGACGGCGGCACTACGACGCATGTGGTCGAATTGGCCGAGCTTATTTCGGCGGCCGACCCGAAGCCGCGGCTGGGGCATGGTTACAATCTGCCGGTCATCTATGCCGGCAATGTCGATGCCCGCGAGGCCGTGAAAGAAACGTTGGGCAAGAAAACCGCGCTTGATATCGTGGACAATCTTCGCCCCGTGCTCGAAAAAGAAAATCTGCTGCCGGCGCGCGAGAAAATCCACGATCTGTTCATGGAACACGTCATGGCTCAGGCTCCCGGCTATTCCAAATTGATGAGCTGGACGGATGCGCCGATAATGCCCACCCCCGGAGCTGTCGGCTTGATCATGAAAAAGATATCCGACCTCGAAAATATCGAAGTGGTCGGAGTGGATATTGGGGGCGCCACGACCGACATATTCAGCGTTTTCCGGCCTGACGGCGGCGAGGGAATATTCAACCGCACGGTGTCGGCCAATCTGGGCATGAGCTATTCGGTTTCGAACGTTTTCGCCGAGGCGACGTTGCCGAACGTGATGCGCTGGGTGCCGTTCGACATGGACGAGCGCGATCTGCGCAACCGCGTAAAAAACAAGATGATCCGTCCGACGACGATACCACAGATGATGGAAGAATTGATTTTCGAGCAGGCGATAGCCAAAGAGGCGTTGCGGCTGGCGTTTATTCAGCATAAATCGTTCGCTACGGTGCTTAAGGGTGTTCAACAGCAACGCACCATCGCCGATGCTTTCGAACAGACGGCTTCCGGGCAGACCTTGGTCAACATGATGACGCTCGATATGCTTATCGGTTCCGGCGGGGTTTTGTCTCATGCTCCCAGACGAAATCAGGCGGCCATGATGTTAATCGACGCTTTTCTGCCGGAGGGGGTGACCCGACTGGCGGTCGATTCGATATTCATGATGCCTCAGCTCGGCGTCCTTTCGACTTTGCACGATCAGGCCGCCCGCGAGGTGTTCAACAAGGATTGCCTTATTCACCTCGGAACCTGTGTGGCTCCCGCCGGCGAGGCAAAAGAAGGAAAGGAAATGATGTCCTATAAGATCGAGCTTCCCGGCGGTCGGATCGAAGAGGGGGTAATCAAATTCGGCCAGATGAAACTGATTAAGTTGGGGCTGGACGAAAAAGGCGTGCCGCTGAAAGCGAAAGCCGAAATAACCCCCGGCCGCGGACTTGATCTCGGCAAAGGGAAAAACGATAAAATCGAAGGTATGATCTCCGGAGGGGTGGTAGGGATAATTCTTGATGGGCGGGGCAGACCGTTCAATCTGCCGACCGATACCAATACCCGGGTGGCCAAACTGAAAGAATGGATGCTCGAGCTGGACGTTTATCCCAAGGAGGGGCTCGAGCACGTCAAAAG
>CAZHVC010000393.1:0-2255 GCA_964535765.1 uncultured Ignavibacteria bacterium
TCCCAAACCGGTGATCAATATGGCGATCAAAGCCAGAGCCAAAGGAGATGAGGAAAAAATCGCCAACGGTCTTTCGAAATTGCGCGACGAAGACCCGACTATCCAGATGGTTGTCGATAACGATCTCAAACAGACCCTCATTTACGGCCAGGGTGAACTTCACCTCGAGGTCGTAATCGACAGGCTGAAACGAAAATACGGGGTGGAGGTCGATCTATCGAAACCGCGCGTGCCGTATCGATCCACGATCCGCAAAAAAGTGGAAGTGCAGGGTAAATACAAGCGGCAAACCGGCGGCCGCGGTCAGTACGGCGATTGCTGGCTGAGGCTCGAACCCCTGCCGAGAGGACAGGACTTCGAATTCATCGATGCGATCGTCGGCGGGGCTATCCCCGGGAAATATCTTCCCTCTGTCGAAAAAGGAATCCTCGAAGCCAGAGAGGAAGCCGGTCTGGCCGGCACCAAAGTCGTCGATTTCAAAGTCACCTGTTTCGATGGTTCATACCATACCGTCGATTCGTCGGATATGGCATTCAAAATCGCCGCCTCGATGGGGTTCAAATAAGGTTTTGCCAAGGCCGATCCCTATCTACTTGAACCGATTTACAATATCGAGGTGTTGGTTCCCGAGGAATATATGGGGGATGTCATGGGTGATATCTCCTCCCGTCGCGGCAAAATCCTCGGTATGGGTGCCGACGGCAAAATGCAGCGAATCAAAGCCCAGGTTCCTCTGGGCGAGCTTTATAAATATTCGACCACCCTCAGGTCGCTGACTCAAGGGCGCGGAACTCATACCCGCGAATTCTCGCATTACGAGGAAGTCCCGCGGGAAATCGCGGCGCGCACGATTGAAGAACTCGAAAAGGAAAGAGCTGAAGAAGAAAAAGTCCGCTAACTCAAATCTATCTTTGTGGTTAACTCGATTCCGGGCCGCCTTTTCGGCGGCCTTTTTTGTTTGCCGATTCCAAAAAAATCGTTCCGGCTTGACTCAGGTCAAAGGGTTATCGACCAGAACTGCCGAAATTACCCCTCGAATTCCAAACCCGGAGAGAAAATGGCAATCAGGAAAATTATCGAAATCGACGAAGAAAAATGCGACGGTTGCGGCCTGTGTATTCCGGGCTGTCCGGAAGGCGCGCTGCAAATTATCGACGGCAAGGCCAGACTGGTGAATGAATCGTTCTGCGACGGCATGGGGGCCTGTATCGGAGAATGCCCCAGAGACGCGATTAAAATGGTGGAAAAAGAAGCCCCGGAATTCGCTGAAAAAGAAGTGAAAGCTCGAATGGGCTTGGCGGTGTCCGAATCGAGCCAGACTCAGCATTACCCGGCCTGCCCCGGCTCCGCTCTGCGTAGTTTCGCGAATAAGAGGCCCGCGCCGCCGCCAGGGGAACGATCGTCACCATCGCAACTTGCCAATTGGCCGGTGCAGTTGATGCTGGTACCGCCGACCGCTCCTTATCTACGCCACGCCGACCTGTTGATCTGCGCCGACTGCGTCCCTTTTGCCCTGGCCGATTTTCACGGCAGATATCTGGCCGGCAGAAAAGTGCTGGTCGGCTGTCCCAAACTCGACGATTTGAACCATTATTTCGAAAAGCTGAAAGCCATCTTTCTGACGGCCGAGCCGAACAGCCTGCTGATTCTGAAAATGGAAGTTCCCTGCTGTAACGGTATCGCCTCGGCCGCCATAGCCGCCAGAGATGCCGTGAAACCAAGTTTGGAAACCGTTGTCCGGACAATCGGGATCCAAGGCGAAATCATCGTCGATGGGTCAAAGAAGGTGATTCCGCCATTGGGAAATCGAAATGTCTGAGATCAAAGTCGATATCGGTCTGGCCAAACGGCTCGGCCATCGGTTATTGCAAAGACCCTTGCGGCCTAATTCGGGAGCTGCCGGCGACCGTTTCAGATTTACGGTGCAACTCGGTTTTCTCCTCCTTTGTCTCTGGATAGGTCTCGAATTCCACCTTTTCGTGAAATATCTCGAAAGCGGTGGAGCGGTCGGGTCGTCTTTCCGGCCGCCCGGCGTTGAAGGGTTTCTGCCGATCAGCTCATTGATGGCGGTTTATCTTTTCGTCCTCAGCGGGGAAATCCATCCGGCGCATCCAGCCGGGTTTTTCATTTTACTGGCGATAGTGCTGATTTCTCTCGTCTTTTCCAAGTCGTTCTGCTCCTGGATATGTCCCATCGGCCTGCTTTCGGAATCGCTTCACAACCTCGGACGCAAACTGCTCGGCCGGAGATTGCGG
>CAZHVC010000394.1:0-2250 GCA_964535765.1 uncultured Ignavibacteria bacterium
CACAACCACCGGCATTTCGGCCTACGATAGGGCGAAAACCATAAAAGCGCTTGCCGACAAGAACACCAAACCGGAAGATCTCGGCCGGCCGGGACATATATTCCCGATTCAGGCGCGCGAAGGCGGAGTTTTGGCGCGTGCCGGTCATACTGAAGCAGCGGTCGATTTATGTCGTCTTGCCGGATTGAAACCATACGGTGTCCTTTGCGAAATACTGGATGATGATGGCACCATGGCCAGAGTCCCGCGGCTGTTCGAAATGGCCGCCGAATTCAAGCTGAAAGTCGTTACCGTTCAGGATCTGATCGCCTATCGACGACGGCACGAAGTGCTGATCCGGCGGGCGGTCACGGTCGATTTTCCGACGAAACACGGCAATTTCATGCTTCATCTCTATGAAAGCATGATCGACGATCATCATCATCTGGCGATCCAGAAGGGCGAGGTCAAGGGAAAGGAAAACGTTCTGGTCAGGGTTCACTCTTCCTGCCTGACCGGTGACGTGTTCGGTTCCTGCCGCTGCGATTGCGGTGAGCAACTCGCCCAGTCGTTGAATATGATCGAAAAAGCCGGACTCGGAGTCGTTTTGTATATGCGCCAGGAGGGCAGAGGAATCGGCCTGGCCAACAAAATCAAGGCTTACAAACTTCAAGACCAGGGTAAAGATACGGTCGAGGCGAACGTGGAGCTCGGTTTTCCACCCGATCTGCGCGATTATGGAATAGGTGCGCAAATCTTGGTTGATCTCGGCCTATCGACGATCAGACTGATCACCAACAACCCCAAGAAAGTGGTCGGCCTGTCCGGCTACGGGCTGACCGTGGTCGATCGTGTCCCGATGAAAATCGCGCCGAATCGTTATAATGCCCGCTATCTTGAAACGAAGCGGGATAAACTTGGGCATTTGCTCGATATTTCGCCGACATTGAAGTCGTGCAAAGAAGGGAATTGATATGGAAATCAACGGTTCATTGGATGCGAGCGGCCATAAATATGCCATCGTGGTGGCCAGGTTCAACGAGATGTTTTCGCAGAAACTGCTTGACGGCGCGCTGGATTGTCTGAAACGTCACGGCGCCGACGAGAAGAACCTCACCATAGTCAGGGTGCCGGGTTCGTTTGAAATACCGTACGCGGCCGCCCGCCTGGCGAAGTCGAAAAAATACGACGCCGTGATCTGTCTTGGCGTGGTTATCCGCGGCAGCACTCCGCATTATGAATATATTTCGAATGAGGTGGCCAAGGGGATAGCGCGCCTTTCCCTCGAATATGATCTGCCGGTCGTTTTCGGTATCGTCACCGCCGATTCGATTGAACAGGCGATCGAACGTTCGGGATCCAAATCGGGAAACCGCGGGTTCAATGCCGCCATGACGGCCATCGAGCTGGTGAACTTGTATAAGGCGATTTAGGCGATGGGCCAAAGGCATAAGGCGCGCTGCGTTGCTTTGGAAGTATTATATTAGATCGATGCCGGCGGCAAGGATAATGTCGACGAAAGCTTCGCTTTCTGCGTGGCATTCCATCGTCTTCCATCCGAGGGCGCGGAATTCGCGAAACGCTTGATAGAAATCGTGCGCGCCAATATGTCCGAGATAGATAGCCTGATCCAGAAAATCCTGCAGAATTGGGATTTTTCGAGGTTGGCGATTGTCGACAAAAATATATTGCGGCTGGGAGTTGCCGAAATCAAATATGTTCCGGAAACGCCGATAAAAGTTGCGATCGACGAGGCTATTGAGCTGGCCAAAAAATACGGATCGGCCGATTCCGGGCGCTTTGTCAACGGTGTCCTCGATACCGTCGGAAACGCCGGTCAGGTCGGCTGATGACAATTGCCCGGCTTTGCTTTAACTTACCCGGAAACAGTTGGAGCACAGGATGTCTGCTGATAAACGAATAACCGAAGAAATCCAGGCTTTCGATGATGCGGCCGCTTATGATGAGTTGATGGCCCGTCCTTATACCCGGCGCCTTAAACAAGAAATAGCCGATTATCTGGGCAAGCTGGTTTTGAAAGACGCCGTAATCCTCGAGCTTGGCTGCGGGGTGTCCGAACATGCCGAAATGTTCAGCCGGAACAACTTCATGGTGCTTACCGATATTACCATGAGTCTGCTCAAACGCAATGATCCCCGCTGCGGCCGGCTTGCCTGCGATGCCCAGGTTTTGCCGTTCAAAAACGACAGTTGCGATTTCGTCATTTATCTCGGAATACTGCACCATCTGCCCGACCAACTGGCATCGCTT
>CAZHVC010000395.1:0-2242 GCA_964535765.1 uncultured Ignavibacteria bacterium
GATCAGAATGCCGATGGCGGCCAAAAGAATCGACCGATGAAACGACGATTCCATGGTTTTCACGGAGGCCGCTGCAATGACCCCGATTTTAAGAAAAACGGCGATCAAGATGACCAATCCAAGCAGGCCGGCCTGGGTTAGAATGGCGACATAACCCATATCGTGAACATATGCGGTTGATAACTCGTCGAGTCCCAATTGACCGGCTTTGGCGAAGGCTCTCTCGCTCTGCATTTCCACGGACATAGGCATGAACGTTCCAGGACCCAACCCAAGAAATGCGCTCGTTTGCAAAACAGCCGGGGCGACATAAAAGAGAGCATAAAGCCGGCCGGCATCGCGCAAAGTTTCGAAATAATCGGCTGAAAACACTACAAACAGCCTATTTGCAATGCCGAAATCTTCACCGATCCCCTCGGGATCGATGGCTGGGGCGGCAATAATCAAAGTGACCAAAATCAACATGGGTACGGCAAAATAGGCGAGGCGATATTTATGACGGATGCAGATCAGAATTGCCCCGATTCCGGCGTATGCGGCAAGCCAGGATATGCGTGAAGAAGTCAAAATCAATGCTGCAACAATCAAAATGAGCGATAGCAGACGGCCGGCAAAGCGATATCCCTGTGTATAAAGAGCAACAATCAAACATAAACCGAAAGAAAGATAATTACCGAGATCGTTGTTTCGCGAAAACGAGCCAGTGAATCTGGTATGATATGATCCCGCTTGGATATCCTCTTCCCTGATCAATTTACCGCCTACCACTATCTCGCGCGGGCGGAACATCTCCATCAGGTAATCATTGCCGATCGCCTGTCCTATGCATATCGCCGCCTGCAAAGCGGACATGACGATCAATATCCTCGTCGCGTTGGCGATAAGCATATCTTTCCTGCGGGAATCGTAAACAAGGTATAGTATCGGGATATACCTGATGTAATTCCGCAATATTTGAATGCTGTCGATCGGCGATACGGCGTTAAGGATCGTGGAAACGACCCAGACGATCAAGAATCCGATGAGCAATTTGTCGATAAGTTTGAGCTTGAGGATATTGCCTCTGCCGGCATTGCGAACGATTATTCCCAGCATGTAAATGAATAGGCATGCTTCCCAGTAATAACGTGCCGGCCCATACAGCGAATCAGGCAATAGTTTTAAGAATAGTTCCTCGAACGGCAGATATAAAAGCAGGAATAATATGAATAATTCCTGATTTTTCCAGAAATATAAGGCAATCAAGACGGCCAATACGGCGGCCAAAATATCGGTGGCGAAATTTAACCCCAGACCCAATAAGATCACGGCGACAGCAATTATCGCCGGATTATCGACAAGTTGATATTTCGCGCTTAGTATTTTTATCATTATGCTTCAACCCGGCCGCTTTCGCAACAGGCTTATCGAGCAATTCGCAAAAAAGATCGTAATATTTTTCGACTACCTTGTCGTAGCTCATATTATTCTGCACATAGACCAGAACATTTTCCGATAACCTTTTTCTCAAATCGGGGCGGCTTGCCAACAATCGCAACCTATCGGCGATCAAATCGGGCCGTCGGGGAGGAATTATCAAGGCGGTTTCGGTGTCTTTAAGCGGCACGGCTGACTCCCAGCCGCCTATACCGATTATAATCGGCAGACCGCAGGCCATGCTTTCCGCCAGCACGGTCGAGAATCCCGGCAGGTTAGTAACATCGGGGAACACCGCAATATCCGAGGCGGCGTAGTATCGAGGCATATCGGCATTAGGGACCATGCCGGTAACGACAACATTATCCAACCCCAGGCTGCGGAGATGATCATTGAAGGCGGCCGCCTGGTCCGATTCCAAATTCCCACCGACAAACATGAACGCCAAATCTGCATTTGCCGGATCGTCGCGTAAAGCGGCCGCCGCATCGAGAAGGTATTTCGCCCCCTTGTTGGACGACAGCCTGCCGAAATACGACACGACCAGTTTGTTGCCAAGGTGGTAACGATCCCTGATTTCACTTCCATCGATACGTTTATTGAAACGTTCGATATCCACAGGTTTCGGAATCACCCTGATCAAAGCCGGATTCAGGCCATATTTATCTATAAAGCGCCTTTTGCCGGCATCATTATAGGTGATCACCGCAGCGGCTCGTCTGGCGATCAATCTTTCAAAAGGCATGACCAATTTATGTTTTAGGGTAAGCCTGGGAATGATATCGCCGCAATCCAAATAGACAAGTGGAATGGACAATCTATATGC
>CAZHVC010000396.1:0-2236 GCA_964535765.1 uncultured Ignavibacteria bacterium
GTCGAATTCGGTGTAGACGGAGGTGGAGCTTTCGTTAAGGATTCGAGTGATTTCGAAAAGCTGGGTTTTCGCTGCGGCCTGGAGATACATCAGCAGTTGTTGACCCGCCATAAGCTTTTTTGCCGCTGCCCGGCCGGCTACCGCAACGACAAACCGGAGGCGGAAATCATCAGGCATATGCGGCCGACGTTGTCGGAATTGGGGGAATACGACGGCACCGCCCTGATGGAATTCAAAACCAAAAAGAACGTCATCTATCAACTTTATCGCGATAATTGCTGCACTTACGAAATGGATGATACACCGCCGTTTCCGTTGAACCGGCAGGCGCTGGAAATCGCCATAAAGCTGGCCATGCTCCTGAATTGCACCATCGTCGACGAGCTCCATGTTTCGCGCAAACAATATCTCGATGGCTCCATACCGACCGGATTTCAACGCACGGCCATCGTCGGTGTCAACGGCTGGGTGCCCTACAAGAAACGAAAGATCAACATCACCCATGTCTGTCTTGAAGAGGATGCTTGTCGCGAGATCTCCGATATCGGTCATGACATCGTTTTCAGAACCGATCGGCTTTCGATGCCCCTTCTGGAGGTGATTACCGCACCCGATATGAGAAACCCTCAGGAGGCGATGGAGGTGAACGCTCTTATCGGCCGCACGCTCAAGGCCTCGGGTCTGGTCAGGCGAGGGATCGGCTCGGTGCGACAGGATGTCAACGTTTCCATTGCCGGAGGCAGCAGGGTGGAAATCAAGGGTGTTCCGCAAACCTGGATGGTTGAAAGGCTGACTGAGATAGAGGCGAGGCGGCAGTCGGAATTGCTGGCGATAAGGGATGCGCTTCGCCTCAGAGGAATTACCGATAGAACCATTCACGGCGAAAAATTCGATCTCGAGGATTTTCTCAAGCCGTTCGGGATCCAGGTTATCGGACAGGCGCTCGCTCGCGGCTGGTCTGTCCGCGGAATAAAAATAGACGGTTTCGCCGGCATACTGAATTGGCCGTTGCAGCCCGGACTGACGTTTGCCGATGAGCTTTCCGGCAGGGTGAAGGTTATCGCCTGCCTCGACCAGATGCCCAATATCGCCGTTTCCGATATTCCCGACATGGCCGGGTTTTCCTCCGAGATATGGCAGCAGCTCAGGCAAAAATGTCTTTGCAAACATACCGACGCCATAGTGGTCACCTGGGGACCGGCGGCTGACGTGGCCACCGCACTTTCCGAAATAAAAATCCGGGCGATCGAGGCGACCCGGGGAGTCCCCAACGAAACGAGACAGGCGTTTCCCGGCGGCATTACCGGCTTTGAGCGGATTCTGCCCGGTCCCGATCGGATGTACCCCGATACGGACAGCCCGCCGATTGAGGTCTGTCCGGATCTTCTGAAACGGCTGAAAAAGGAACTGCCGAGTCCGGCTTACCGGACTGAAGAAAAGTGGATTAAAGCCGGTGTGCCGCCCCGGATCGCCGAAAAAGCGGTGGTTTCGCCGCTGGCGGAGATTTTCGGCAGCCTGATCGAATTGAAAATCAAACCTGAGGTTGCCTGGTCGGCACTCAATATTATCGGCCTCAAATCGACGGAGTATGTTCGGTTGCTGAACGGCGGACTGGAATCGGTTTTTATCGCCTACCGCAATCGAGCCATCACCAAAGACGGATTATATGAGATAATGCGGTCGCTCAAGGACGGGAAAGTCGAATCGATCGATGCCGAAATCGAAAAACATATGATTCTCAGTGTCGCCGATAGCGCCGTTCAAAGCGCAATCGAGGAACTGATAATGAATACGGCCAACGGGCGGTTTACCGAAGTTTCCAGGAGAATCCGTTATATTTCAGGTCAAATCAGGCGAAGATTCGCTAATCGCCTCGAGGGGAAGTTATTGGCCGAAGAGGTTTCGAAAAAAATCGCAAAAGTCCGTTAAGGCCGGTTCGATAGCGAAACAAGCAAATTGCGGCTGCTGGCAAAATCCGGTTTAATGAAAAAAGATATTTTTTGGCTTCTCGACGGCAAGGCGATGACGATGCCTAGTGAGGTCTTTCCCAGACCCGAAAGGCGGGCCGATTGGGCGCCCAAGCTTTGCTGTATTGACGAGAAAATGATTTGCCTGCAGCCGGATATTCGTTATTTTATCTTACGGAACATCGAAATATGTTCCAGAGTAACGAATATTGAAGGGGCAGTAGCTCAGTTGGGAGAGCGGTACGTTCGCAACGTACAGGTCGGCGGTT
>CAZHVC010000397.1:0-2235 GCA_964535765.1 uncultured Ignavibacteria bacterium
GCGCCACCCATTTCCTCAAGTTAAAAATCGATCGCGGGTAAGGCCTTGGCCGGCGATCGTAACATCGGCAGGCGAGGCACTCCCCCCCGCATAGTCATAATCGGTATCGGCAACGAAGATCGCGGCGATGACGGAATCGGTCTAATTGCCGTCAGAAAAATCTGCCTGATTTTCGGCGACAGTATTCAATCGTTCGAAAACAGCGGCGACGGCGTAGCCCTTATCGAGAAATGGCGTGGTGCAGAGCTGGCCATCGTCATCGATGCCACCTATTCCGGCGCCAAAACCGGGTTGATCAGAAAATTCATGGTTGGCGAACAACCGTTGCCGGCGGCCGATTTTACCAAGAATTCGACGCATAATTTCGGGCTGTATGAAGCCATTGAGACCGCCAGGGCACTTGAGATGCTCCCCCGAAAGTTAATAGTCTTTGGTATAGAAGGCGGCTGTTTCAGCGCCGGCGCGGCAATCAGTCTGGCTGTCCTCGAAGCAGTCGAGCAGTTGCTTGAAGAAATAGGCGCCCTTTTACGGGAGGAAGGCATTCTCCGTAATGACGAGTCCACTCATTAAGAGATGAATCATGTAGCTTATGCTGAAATCACCGTCGATGAAAACCCAACCACTTCAAAGGCTGATAATCCGCATTCAGGGGGTCGTGCAAGGGGTCGGATTCCGACCCTTCATTTACCGCCTGGCTACCGACATGGGGCTTGTCGGCTGGGTGAAAAACACCGTCAGGGGGGTCACGATCGAGCTTGAGGGGACAGCCGACCTTTTGAACGAATTCCTTTCGGCGATAGAATCAAAGAAGCCACCGCTGGCGGATATTCACAAGTTGGAATTTTCCCGGGCTGAGCCTAAAGGTTACCGTGGGTTCGTCATTTCCGCAAGTGAGACGGCCGATGAAAAAACGGCTTTGATTTTGCCGGATATCGCCACCTGCCGGGATTGCCTCAGGGAAATCCGCGACCCGAAAAACCGACGTTATCGATACCCTTTTACCAATTGCACCAATTGCGGTCCACGATTCAGTATCATAAATGACCTGCCTTATGACAGACCCAATACCACGATGGCTCAATTTCCTATGTGCGATGATTGCCGTGCCGAATACGAAAACCCATCAGACAGACGCTACCACGCCCAACCGATCGCTTGCCCGACCTGCGGCCCACATCTTGAACTCTGGAACAGTCGGGGGGAAACCATAGCCCGCAACGATGAGGCTCTCGACCGCACGGCCGAATTAATCGAAAGCGGAATGACAGTGGCGATCAAAGGCTTAGGGGGATTTCAGCTTATTGTCGATGCGGTAAACGACCAAGCGGTAAGGGAATTGAGGAAACGTAAAAGACGCCAAGATAAACCTTTCGCCTTGATGTTTCCCTCACTGGAAGCAATCGGAAAGGTTTGCACGGTTTCGGAAGATGAGCGTAGGTCGCTTGATTCACCGCAGTCCCCCATCGTATTTCTGAACCGTCTGGAAAACGCCGGCGAACATGATATCGTTTCCCCCGCCGTCGCGCCTTCGAATCGATACCTGGGAGTCATGCTCCCTTATACCCCGCTTCACCATCTGTTGCTTGATCGTCTCGGCAAACCGATAGTCGCCACCAGCGGCAATCTATCCGACGAGCCGATTTGCACGGACGAGAACGAGGCGCTGGTCAGGCTTGGCGGGATCGCTGATTATTATCTTGTCCACAATCGTCCTATCAGCCGTCATGTGGATGATTCGATCGTCAGAATAGTCTGTGGGCAGCCGCAGATATTGCGCCGGGCCAGAGGATTTGCCCCCTTGCCGATTTTCGCGCCTGACACCAAGCGATCGATTCTGGCCGTAGGCGGCCATCTCAAAAACACCACGGCCGTTTCCGTATCGGACAAAATATTCATAAGCCAGCACATAGGCGATCTGGAAACCGAGGAATCGGTAAAGACATTCGCCGAAGCGATCGCCGATTTCGGCCGACTGTATAATCTCAAACCGGAGCTGGTCGCCTGTGATTTGCACCCGGATTATGCCAGCTCCGGTTATGCCGCAAAAGCAGGCGACAAGATTCACCCGGTGCAACATCATTATGCCCATATTCTATCATGTATGGCTGAAAACGATGTCTCGCCCCCATGCCTCGGGATTTGCTGGGATGGAACCGGCTATGGAACCGACAAGACTATTTGGGGCGGCGAGTTTCTGATGATCGATCAATACGATTTCAGCAGGCTGGCTTGTTT
>CAZHVC010000398.1:0-2220 GCA_964535765.1 uncultured Ignavibacteria bacterium
GCGGCAATGAACTCGAGGGAACCGAAATCGTGACTTACGGCGATCATCGCATGGCCATGGCTTTTGCCATAGCCGGACTGGTGGCCAAAGGGGAGACGGTGATCAAGGACGCCGAGTGCGTGGCGACCTCTTATCCGTCGTTTTGGGACGATCTCGAATCGATCGTCGAATATAAATAGGTTGTCCATTGTCCGCCGTCAGGCCCGTCGATAAAACCCTGCTCCGGATTGTTCTCGAGGGCGCCCGCCAGGGCATCTATTCTTTTTTCGCCCTGCTTAAGATCATGGCTCCCGTGTATATTTTCATGTCGCTGCTTAAACACCTGGAAATTCTCGGTGTAATTTCGGATTATCTCACTCCTTATATGAAATATTTCGGTCTTCCCGGCGGTACGGCCCTGGCGATAGTCCTGGGCTGGGCGATAAACATCTATGCCGCCATTGCCGCTTTCGCCGATCTCGGGTTGACCGCCCGACAGGTCACCATCTTGGGGGTCATGCTGGGGATTTCTCACACCCATTTCATGGAAACGGCGGTCGTGGCGCGGATGAACGCCCGTCCCTGGACGGTTTTTACCTTGCGCATGATCATCGGTTTGGCGATGGGTTTTCTTTTGAACCTGTTGTTACCGGAAACGCTATGATCGATTTTGCGGTCGACACCTCGCTGGGTTTGATCAAACTGCTCGGTTTGGTTTTCGTCATAATCATGCCTTTAATGATCGCCCTGGAGGTTTCGCGGGGTTACGGGATTATCGAAAGGGTGGTGAAACGGATTGCTCCGGCGATCGAGATCGTGGGTTTCAAAAAAGATTCCGTTTTTCCTCTGCTCGCCGGCATTCTGTTCGGCATATCGTATGGCGCCGGGGTATTAATCGGCGAAACCAGAAAGGGGCGGATCACCCGAGACCAGGCCTTTCTGGTGGCCGTGTTTCTCGGGCTGTTTCACGCCGTAATCGAAGACACTCTTCTTTTCGTGTCTCAGGGCGCCGTCTGGTGGATCCTGGTGCTGCCGCGCTTTCTGCTGGCGATCCTGCTGACTGGAATCGCCGCTCGAACGATAGGAAGGCAACCCAAATGAGAAATCGCGGTGCCGAGGGCGAAAACCTGGCCTCCGCTTTTCTGCTTGAGAGCGGTTACGAAATTCTGGCCAGAAATTGGCGGGGCAGGGGACAATTGCGTTCGCCCGAGATCGATATAATCGCCCGAGATGGAAAGACTATCGTATTCGTGGAGGTCAAGAGTTTCGCCGGGCGCCAATTCAACCAGCCGGAGTATCGGCTTGACCGACGGAAAATAAAGCGCCTTGCCTGCGCCGCGCAGGCTTATCTCTGTCAACTCGAACAAGACGATTATTCCTGCCGATTCGACGTCATGATCGTGAATTTAGCCGAGGGCGGTTGCTTGATCGATCATATCAAAGATGCATTCAGAGCACCGGATGAACCGATTTGAAAAACGGCCGATCGGTAATTTTGACGCTGATTGCAAACGGCAGCCTGCCTATCCGCCCGGCTTTTAACCGCGTAGTCTTGCGTCAGGGGATTTCGGAGGCCGGCGCACGAGCTTTTCCCGTCTTACTCGTCGACGAATCCGATTGATTGCAGATTCGGGAGATTTCCGTAAAAATACGCCTTTGGATTTCCGTTTTGCCGGAGAGGTCGTCCACGAAATCTTTCATGAATTGCCGATCAAGGCCATGTCTTGCCAGAATGCTGTCGATGCCGGATCGATACTGGACGGAGTCATGGACCCCGCCGGCATTGAAACGCATCATCTCGCAATACGATTCGATGAATTTCCGTTCTTTAGGCGAGAAACTGTTTTTGTGGCAGCCGGCGGTTGGCCAAAGCAGTACCGCCCCAAACAACAACACCTCGCCTATATGATATCCCAGGCGGCGGGGTAGGTTGTGCAAATTAGACCTGGTCGCCGCCGACTCAGGTGCCGACATCGCTGCGGTAATCCTCGATCTTGGCGGAGCTCGTCAGATTCCTGAACCAGGTCTGCCACAAATCGTTTCGTTTCTTGTTGACAGCTTCTTTGTAAAGTGAATCGGACATGGCCGAATATCTCGACATGTCGGCGGGGGTGAAATTCACGAATTCGAGCAGATACACGCCGGTTTTCACCCGAACCGGTTTGGAGTAACGATTGGATTCGGAAAGGTGGAAAGCCGCCCCGATAAACGCCGGTTCGCTGCCGACGAAATCAACGAATT
>CAZHVC010000399.1:0-2206 GCA_964535765.1 uncultured Ignavibacteria bacterium
GGTTCGTTGACCTCCCAATCCTTTTGCGGAGACAGGCGGATGCGGGCGCCGTTGGCGCCGCCGCGCTTATCGGAACCGCGGAAAGTCGACGCCGACGCCCAGGCGGTCGAAACCAATTCCGATATGGAAAGGCCGGAATCTAGGATTTTTTTCTTGAGCGCTGTTATGTCCCGCTTGTTGACCAATTTGTGATTGACGGCGGGAATCGGATCCTGCCAGATCAGTTCCTCGGCAGGGACTTCCGGTCCGAGATAGCGTGAGCGGGGCCCCATATCGCGGTGGGTGAGCTTGAACCAAGCCCGGGCAAAGGCGTCGGCGAACTCCTCCGGGTTGTTCAAGTAGCGCCGGGCGATCGGTTCGTAGATCGGGTCGAATTTCAACGACAGGTCAGCAGTAGTCATCATCGGCCGGTGTTTTTTCGAGGGGTCATGGGCGTCGACGATCATGTCCTCCTCAGCGACATTTTTGGCCAGCCACTGATTTGCCCCGGCCGGACTCTTGACCAATTCCCAGTCGTATTTGAACAGCATTTTCAGGTACCCCATATCCCATTTGGTCGGGTTAGGTTTCCATGCGCCCTCTATCCCGCTGCTGATTGTATCGCCGCCCTTGCCGCTTTTATAGCTGCTTTTCCAGCCCAGCCCCTGCTCTTCGATAGGGGCGGCTTCGGGTTCGGGCCCCACATATGATGCCGGCCCGGCTCCGTGGCACTTTCCGAACGTATGTCCGCCGGCTACGAGAGCAACCGTTTCCTCATCGTTCATGCCCATCCGGCCGAATGTTTCGCGGACATCACGGCCCGAGGCCACCGGGTCCGGGTTTCCGTCCGGCCCTTCCGGATTGACGTATATGAGTCCCATCTCGACGGCGGCCAGCGGCTTTGCCAACTCCCGGTTGCCTGAATACCGCTGGTTGCCGCGCCATTTAGTTTCGGAACCCCAGTAGATATCCTCCTCCGGCTCCCAGATATCCTCCCGCCCGCCGCCGAAACCGAAGGTTTTCACACCCATCGATTCCAAGGCGCAATTGCCGGCCAGAATCATAAGGTCGGCCCAGGAGATTTTCCGGCCGTATTTCTGTTTTATGGGCCATAACAGACGGCGCGCCTTGTCGAGATTCACGTTGTCCGGCCAACTGTTGAGCGGGGCGAATCGCTGGTTGCCGGTCCCGCCGCCGCCGCGGCCGTCGAAAATTCGGTAGGTGCCGGCGCTGTGCCAAGCTATCCGAATGAAAAGCGCACCATAATGCCCCCAATCGGCCGGCCACCAGTCCTGCGAATCAGTCATTAAGGCATAAAGGTCTTTTTTTACTGCTTTCAAATCGAGCTTTTTGAATTCCTTGGCATAATTGAAATCCTCGCCCATAGGATTCGACTTGGATGAATGCTGGTGAAGAATCCTTAAATTCAATTGATCGGGCCACCAGTCCCGATTAGAAGTCCCACCGCCGGCAACCGGGGGGTCAGCTAATCCCGACACCGGAGATTGACCGACGTTATCCTTGCTTTGCTCGTTCATAAAACCTCCTTTATTGGTTTGAATGTTAAGCCTGATTTTATATTCGATAGGCCGCCCGATCTGCGGTCGGCCTTGGTTTTCCATTAACGATTTCCCGGTATGGCAAAAGAATTAGTCTAATATTAGACTTTATATTGTCTCCGGGGAAAAAAATCATCCTCTTTTCTTTCTTCCCCGCATAATCACTTGAAGCTCGACGATCTCGAAATCCTGGAGTTGTTCAATTCCTCTGACTTCCAGCTGATTCCATGGAATGTCGAATATTTCACCGGTTTCATAATCAACGAAATGATGGTGTTTTTTTATATTGGGATCGAAAACAACCGCCCCTTCCCGAATCGTCTGCATCCCCAAAAGTCTTTTTTTGACCAGCAGATTCAAGGTGTTATACACGGTGGCTCGCGAGACGGTCGGGCATTTCTTCCGGGCCTGCTGCAGGATATCATCGGCGGAGGGGTGAGAATCGCTTTGTAATACAGACTCGATCACGGCGATTCTTTGGGGGGTGGGTTGAATGCCGCACTCCCGCAAAATCGCGATTGGATCTTTCATAGAATTAAAATATGTATAATATTGGACATTGTCAAGTATTATTTATGAATTGCAGCAACGTTAGATTCCCAAAATCAGCGGATCAACCTGCATCAAATCGGTCTGAAATTCCCGGCGGTTGAATAACACCCCGTGCC
>CAZHVC010000400.1:0-2199 GCA_964535765.1 uncultured Ignavibacteria bacterium
CAGGGGATGTCGTATGTCGAGTTTATCGCCCCCGCGTTGGTGGCCTCGGTCATAATGTCGGCCCCTTTTTTTGAGAATACGGTCGGCTCGTATGTAAGGCTTTATTACCAGAAAACCTTTAACGCCATGATCTCCACGCCGGTATCGATTGAGGATGTCGCCACCGGTGAATTGCTCTATGGTGCGTTCCGAGCGGTTATCCAGGGCACCTCCATACTAATCGTGATCGCCTTATTCGGCCTGGTGAAGTCGTGGCTGGCCGTTTTCATACCGCCGTTGTGCCTGTTCGCCGGATTCGTGCACGGCGCCATCGCCTTGTCGTATATGACCTACATTCCATCGATCAATTATGTGGATTATTTTTTCACGTTGATCATGACGCCGATGTTCCTTTTTGCCGGAACTTTTTTCCCGGTGTCGCAATTACCGGTTTGGGCCCAGAAAGTTGCTTTCATGATGCCTCTTTATCACGTGGTGAATGTCACCAGGGCACTTTGCAGCGGAACCAATCTCGGCGGAATCTGGATCCATCTGCTGTGGCTTTTTATATGCGGCACCGTTTTTTTCATTTTCAGTTTGCACCGGATGAACCGCCGCCTGAGGAAATGAGTTAGAATTGCCTGGATAAAGGTGCACCGCTACGGAAGTCCGGAAAATTGTTGGGAAACCGATCGCCCGACAGGGTGGAATCATTGAGTGGATGACAATGAAAAGGATCGACAGGATAGGCATTCGGTATTTGTCGGTGATGATTGTTCGGGCGGATTCGCAATGCCGCCGTTCAAAGGGAGCATAAGTGGATACGTTGCTTATTTCGGTTTCGGGAATCAGGGGGATAGTCGGCGGAAGCCTGACCCCCGAGGTGGTTTTGAAATATGCGGCTGGATTCGGCCGATTTGTCGGAGGCGGGCCGGTGGTAATTGGCCGCGACACACGCTGTCACGGTCCGATGATAACGGCGGCGGCCACAGCCGGTTTGCTGTCGGCGGGTTGTGATGTCCTCGATATCGGAGTCGTTACTACGCCCACCGTCGAATTCGCGGTGAGGGAAACCGGCTCCGCCGGCGGAGTCGTGATCACCGCCAGCCATAATCCGATCGAATACAACGCGCTCAAGCTTATCGGGCGGCGCGGCATGTTTTTGACCGAAAGCGAAAGTAAAAGATATCTTCGAGGAGTGGACAATAATAAAAAGTCACGGCCGAAATACGGCCGTTTGAATCCACAAGAGGGATGGGATCTCAAACATATCGAGGCTATTCTTAATCTCGATATTGTCGCGAAGCAAAAAATAAAAAAGGCCGGATTCAAGGTGGTGGCCGATTGTGTCAACGGCACGGCCTCGTTCGTGGCCGCCGAGTTGTTCGGAGCCTTGAACTGCCGCTTGAAATTGATCAACGCCGTTCCCGACGGCCAATTCCCCCGTCCGCCGGAACCCACGCCCGAAAATTTGAAAGAGCTGTGCCGCGAGGTCAAGAGGTTCGGCGCCGACATCGGTTTCGCGTTCGATCCAGACAGCGACCGCTTGGCTATCGTCGATGAAAAGGGGAGGCCTCTGGGTGAAGAATACACGCTGGCCTTAGGTCTGCGATATATTTTGTCGAAAAAGAAGGGCCCGGTGGCTGTAAATCTTTCATCGTCGATGATGAACGATTGGGTGGCTCGGGAAGCGGGCGTAAAAATCTATCGCACGAAAGTCGGTGAGGTGAATGTTTCGGAAAAGCTGTTGCAAACAGGCGGAGTGGCCGGCGGCGAGGGGAACGGCGGACTGATCTATCCGGGTATTCACGTGGGGCGCGACGCCCTGCAAGCGGCGGCGATAATATTGAGCTATTTGGCGGCCCGTAGACTGCCGATATCCGAAATAGCCGGGGAACTTCCGCGGACATTCATGGTTAAAAGAAAAATTGCGGTCCCCGAGCAAGGGATAAATCACGAGAAGATCAGGGAAAATTTCAAGGCCGGCAAGGTGGATTCGAGAGACGGCATAAAATTGCTGTTCGCCGATTCCTGGATTCAAGTCAGAAAGTCAAATACGGAACCGGTGGCCAGAATTATAGCCGAGAGCCTTGATCCCGACAAGGCGCAGAAACTTGCCGATGCCATCGAAAAGATAATAACCTGAAAAGCGAGGCGTTTCATGTGTGGCATAGTAGGATATATCGGCGAGAAAAAAGCGGTGCCGTTGCTGATTGAAGG
>CAZHVC010000401.1:0-2193 GCA_964535765.1 uncultured Ignavibacteria bacterium
GGCTCGAACAATGCAATTCCTCGGAAGATATGAGTCAGCTGCAAAAACCGCAGGAAAACCAAAAGCAGGGATTGGAAAGCCTCAAAGAGCAGCTGCAGAAAACCGCCGATTTGAACCAAGAAGTGCAGACGATCGCTCAGGAGGATATCCAGCAAGCGGAAACGGAACTGAATTCGGAGGAGCTGAAACAACTGCTCGAATCGATGATCCAAAATCTGCAAGCCGGCAACAAAAGCAGCTGCTCCAGCACGGGTAAAAAAATCAGCCGGAAATTCAATGACCTGGCCGCCATGTTCAAGTCGATGCTGCAGAAAACTCAGTCCCGTCAGCAGCAAATGATCGTCGAGGCGATCCGTAAAGCGATCGAGGACATCCTGTATATATCCAGATCGCAGGAAGCGCTGGCCGAATCGACCCGCTCCTGTTCCCAGCGGGGAGGGGATCTCTCCGGAATAACCGGCGATCAGGCCGAGCTGATCGACGCCACGGGACGAACCGCCGACAAAATATCCGAATTGACGAAAATGACCCTGTTCGTCAATTTCTCCACTTTGCAGAAAATAGGCGAGGCTCTCAGGGCGATGGAAAGATCGACGAAAGATCTCGGCAGCAGGCAACCCGGTATCGCCGCAAACAGCCAGATTCAAGCCATGTCCGCACTCAACCAGACCGCCCGCATGCTAATGAAATCGCAGGGACAGGCCAGCGCCTGTCAATCGGGGACCGGAATGAACGAGATGATGCAACAGTTGTCGCAACTGGGTCAGATGCAAATGCAATTGAATCAACAAACCCAATCGCTCATGCCGATTCCAATTGGGCAGGCGATGAGTCTGATCCAACAGCGGCAACTCGAAGAACTGGCCGGCCAGCAGGAAGCGATCAGAAAAAGCCTGCAGGAACTGACCGACCAATACGGCGACCCCGATAACGTTCTCGGCCGCCTCGGCGAACTCGGGGAGGAAATGCGCCGGATCGCCGAACAGATGCGCCGGGAAGGGCTCAACGAGAACGTAGTAAGAAGACAGGAAAGAATATTGAGCCGTCTTCTCGATGCGCAAAAGTCGGTCAATCGGCGGGACTACACGCAAAAACGCCAGGCTCGCTCGGCCGAGGATATAATCAGAAGATCGCCGGCCCCTCTGAATGATGACGAGTTGGAGGCAAGCCGCTTGACGGAGGATATAATCAGAGCACTTAACGAAAAATACCCGCGGCGATACGAAAATCAAGTCAAGGGATATTTCCGCTCGCTTTCCGAAGAAATCCCGGTAATTTTAGAACCGAACAGGGAATCGGACAAATGAAACGTTCCTCGGTGATCGGCCGCGACGGCTTCAGAAAAACACAACCACTCCCCCAATCGCCGATCGGGACTATTCGATGCGGCTCGATTTCCGCATACTGTCGAATGTTTTCGGGCCTGATTGCGCCAATTAAAAAAATCATCATTGCGGCAACGATCGTTTTGGCGATCGGGGCGATAGCCGAACCGCTGCTCGCTCAGACGACAGCGCAGCCGTTTTCCGGGAGTACGGCTCTTGACCCCCGTCTGGCACGGCAGCTTCAATCGGTGCATTCGATTATTTTGGCCGGCGATTATGAAGCGGCCTTGAAAATGATCGATGCGTTGCGGAAAAATTTCGGTTCGCACCCTTTGATCGATGCCGAGTTGAAACTTCTTTACCGGCAGAAAAAAGATTATTCCGCGCTGCGGGAGCTTGTCGAACAAGAGCTTGAGGCATCCGCCGATGATTTCGAACCGCTCTGCCAGTTAGGAGAAGTTTACTTTTTGTCCGACAGTCTCGCCAAAGCCCGGCAAAGCTGGCAAAGAGCGTTCGAATTGATAAAAACGGAGGAGCACCGTTTCCAGATTCTGGCCGGCTATTACCTCACCTACGGTTTTTACACCGAGGCCGTCGATGTTTACCGCCGCGGCAGGATTATCCTTAAAGACGAGACGAAATTTTCGGATGAGCTGATCGACATTTATATGGCTCAACGGAATTTCGCCGAGGCATTGGGTGAATATCTTGGGCAGCTCGATCGGAATCCAGCGGCCGGCAATGAAATTTCGCTGCAGATAAGTTTGCTTGCCGGACAAATAGAGGACCGGTCCATCATTCGACGGGAGCTCACGGCCGCCTTGCGCCGGTCCCCGAAAAATCCCGAATTGCATCGCCTGCTGGGTGA
>CAZHVC010000402.1:0-2190 GCA_964535765.1 uncultured Ignavibacteria bacterium
ATTCTCGATTCGTCGGGCAGGTTACTGACGGCCAGGCAGGAATCGGACCACCTCGCCAAATTGTCTTCCAGCCAACTGGAAATGAAAAAAAACGTCGAGGCCTATTTACAGGAAAAAGCACAATCGATGCTCGATGCCGTGGTCGGCCAAAACAGGTCGATCGTAAGGGTGAGTGTCGATCTGAATTTCGAGCAGGTCGAGAGAACTCAGGAATCTTATAATCCGGACAGCGTCGTCATAAGATCGGAAGAGACGACCGAGGAATCCGAATCGCAGAGCGACGCCGCCGATACCAACAGGAAAAAAGACTCGTCCGGTTCGAAAAAGACGACGGTCAGGAATTATGAGGTCAACAAGCGGATTGAGCATCTGGTGGCCGAGGTCGGCAATATTTCCCAATTGCGCGTCTCAATTTCGGTCGATGGAATATATGCGATGGTCAAAGGCCCTGATGGAAAGATGCAGCGCCAGTATCAGCCGCGCACCCAGGAAGAGCTTGATAAACTGGTTGCTTTGGTCAGGGGTGCTGTCGGTTTTTCCGAGCGCCGCAATGACATAATCGAAATAGCCAACATCCCGTTTGAAACTTATCAGGACGACTGGAAAGAGCAGCAGAGGATCGAAAAAGAAGAAACGATGCAGTTCTGGCTGCGCAACGCTTACCGCCTTTTGGGGCTTGCACTTCTTGTTTTCATTCTGCTCAAGGCGAGAACAGCCCTGAAGCGTTGGAACGACAGACGACTGGCTCACCGGAGATTTCTTGAGGCTCAGGCCGAAATCAAGCGCAAGGCGGCCGAAATAATCCCCAAAGTTTCGCAGGAACCCAAACTTATCGATCATATAAGAAAAATCGCCGACGACAATCCCGGCGAAATGGCCAAGGTCATAAAGACGATGATGGCGGAATAACATGGCTAATGAATCTGCGACTACCGAAATGAACGGGGCACAGAAAGCGGCCGTGCTCGTCGTCGGTCTTGGCACCGAGATCTCCGCCAAAGTGATGAAGGAACTGAACGAGGCGGAAATCGAAAGGCTGACCATCGAAGTTGCCAATCTGCGCGATATACCGCCCAAACTGGAAGAGCAGGTGCTTAAGGAAGTCTCACAGCTGATAATGGCTCAGGAATATATCAATCAGGGCGGCGTCGAATACGCCAAGAACCTGCTGGAAAACGCCCTCGGTAAATCCAAAGCTCTCGAAATATTGAAACGGCTCGAAGGTTCGCTGAAAGCTTCAGGTTTCGCAAAAATTAAAAATATCGATCCGAAACAATTGGTAAATTTCATCCAGAACGAGCATCCCCAGACAATATCATTGATCTTAACCCAGCTTTCTCATCAACAGGCAGCCCAGGTCCTTTCCGATCTATCACCGGAGCTTCAAGCCGAGGTCGCCTATCGCATGGCTACCATGGAGAAAATCGCCCCCGAAATAATCAGCGAGCTTGAAGGCTTGCTGGAGGGACAATTCGAAATGATCGGCACCAGAGACCTGTCGATTTCAGGCGGGACGAAGATGGTCGCCGAAATCCTCAATCTCATGGAGTCGTCAACCGAGAAGGCGATCCTCGAATCTATCGAAGGAGAAAAGCCAGAACTGGCGGCGGAGATCAAGAACCTGATGTTCGTCTTCGACGATATCGTATTGCTTGACGATCGTTCAGTGCAGAGAGTGTTGAAAGATATCGAGACCAAAGACGTGGCGATCTCATTGAAGGCGGCCAGCGAAGAAGTCAAATCCAAGATCTATGCCAACGTCTCGGAGCGTGTGGCCGACATGATCCGCGAAGAAATCGAGTTTATGGGGCCGATGCGGCTTTCCGACGTCGAGGCGGCCCAGCAACGGATCGTCGAAACTATAAGACGTTTACAGGACGAAGGTCAAATCATAATCGCCGGCCGCGGCGGCAAAGAGGAACTGGTTGTTTAAGAAAATACTCAGAGATTACCGCTATATTTCACGGGATTCTCCTACGTTCGTATCGAAAAAGACGGTGATCAGGGGAGAATCGTTCACCCGGCCGAATTTACCGGATTTCAAGGAGCAAACCCTAATTCGTCGTGCCGATTCCAACAAAAGAAATCTTACCAGTCCGGCAAGGGGAAAATTCAAGCAAGCCGGAACATCCAAACCGGAGGCGAAAGAATCTCGAAACCAAAAGCAGGCCCCAGCCGATGATCGTATTT
>CAZHVC010000403.1:0-2186 GCA_964535765.1 uncultured Ignavibacteria bacterium
CAAAATAACCAGCGTTCCGATAATCGTGGCTGTCAATATGGCAAAGGCGATAAATCGGGCGAGCTGGTCTTTTTTCTTTATGATGAAAAAAATGAAAAAGCCGAGCGAGAGGACGCCGCCGCTGAACACTATCGCCGTAATTTCCGGAAAAGCAAGGGCACTGACCGTTTTGCTGATCATCGCCAGACGGCCGCGGAACCAGGGCAGAAACAAAGCCACGCAGGCCAAAAGAATGCCTAACGATACAAGGGACAGCGAAACGATCAACCGCCGACTCGATCCATATTTACGCCTCACTCCCATTGATGAATTTAGCGGGATTTTCTTTCCCGTTCCTTGTTCATTTTTTCCAGCCACCAGTCGAGCTTTTCTTTCAACTTCGCCTCAAGGCCCCTATCGGTCGGATGATAAAAACGGCTTCCTTTCAGTTCGTCCGGAAGGCATTCCATATAGGCGAATGCATCCTCAAAATCGTGGGCATAACGGTAGCCAGCCCCGTAACCCAGCGATTTCATCAACTCGGTCGGCGCGTTGCGGATGACCAGCGGAACCTCGGCCGCCGGTTTCTGAGCGATCGCCTGACGGACGGCTTTTTCGGCTGAGTAAACGGCGTTCGACTTAGGAGCCAAAGCCAGATAAATCGCCGCCTCGGCCAACGCCAGTTCACCCTCCGGGCTGCCCAGAAAGTGATAAGCGTCTTTGGCGGCAAGGGTAAGCGTCAACGCCCGGGGATCGGCCAGACCGATATCCTCGGCGGCGAAACGCACCAGCCGCCTGGCGATATAAAGTGGGTCCTCGCCGGCCTCCAACATCCTGAACAACCAGTAAAGCGAGGCGTCTGCGTCGGAGGCCCGCAGCGATTTGTGCAAAGCCGAGATAAGGTTGAAATGCTCCTCGCCGGCTTTGTCGTAACGGAGCGCCTTTTTTTGCACTATTTCGTCGATCAATGCGACCGTCAACCGCCGTTCCGAATCGGCCTTGCTCTCGAGTGTCCGCCAGGCGAATTCGATTATGTTGAGAGCGATGCGGGCATCACCGGCGGCGATCATCGAGAGGCGGTCCAACGCCTGCGGATCCAGCCGCAGGTTTTCTTTGCCAAGCCCGCGCTCGCTATCCTCGAGAGCCCGCTGGATGATCGTCTTTACTTGATCGGAAGAAAGCGGTTTCAGCGGGTAAACCCGACAGCGCGAAAGCAGCGCCGATATCACCTCGAACGACGGATTTTCGGTGGTTGCGCCTATCAGGACAATTGTTCCGTTTTCGACATGCGGCAGAAAGGCATCTTGCTGAGCTTTGTTGAAACGGTGGATCTCGTCGATGAACAAAATCGTTTTCCGGCCCTCGAAATCGAGCCGCTTTCGTGATTGTTCGATAAACGTTTTGATTTCCTTGATGCCGGCGGTCACCGCCGAAAACGGGGCGAAAACGGCTTTCGAGTAGGCGGCGATCAGCCGCGCCAGAGTGGTTTTGCCCGAACCCGGCGGACCCCAAAAAATCAGCGATCCTACCCGGTCGGCCTTGATCGATTCATAAAGCGGTTTGCCGGGGGCGATCAGGTGTTCCTGACCCACGAATTCATCGAGCGTCCGCGGGCGCATTCGATCCGCCAAAGGAGCCTGGCTATCGCCGCTATCAGGCTTGATTTCCATATCGGGCAAGATAACCGGATCATCCGGAGCGGTCAACGGCATTCTCTTTGTTATCGCGGCATGAGTTCGCCTGCAGCGCGGCGGCCGTTCGGGGTCAACGACAATTTTTCCGTTTGGCCTTCTATCATTCCCAGAGCGGCGGCCCGTTTCACGACTTTACGCGCGAATCCCGCCTGCCAACGAAAGTGATTTTCCAGATGAGCCGGGGTCCGCTCGTAATCCGATTCCGGCTGGTTCTCGTGATTTGCTAAGTGTAACAGCAGCATCCCAACCGCATATTCAAGCTGTTGGCGGGCTCGGCGGCGGCTAGCCGATAGCAGTCCGCGCTGCGGCGCGAAAAAGTAAATCATGGCGAATATCACCCCGCAGGCGGCGGCCATCGATCCGGCGATCGATGCGTCCAGCAAGTCGGCTATCCAATACCCGCCGATCGCCGATAAAGCGCCGACCCCGGCAGCGATCCAGATCATCGCTGAAAGCCTATCGGTCAGCAGGTAGGCTCCGGCCGGCGGCGCAATCATCAAAGCCACCACAAGG
>CAZHVC010000404.1:0-2184 GCA_964535765.1 uncultured Ignavibacteria bacterium
CTCGAAAGAAGAAGCCGAAACGGCAATCAGAAACCTGAACGGCAAAGACCTTGACGGCCGCACGCTGAATATCAGCGAGGCTCGTCCACGAACCGAAAACCGCACTGGCGGCGGCCGCGATCGCGATCGTTTCCGCTCAGGCGGAGGCGGCGGGAGGCGCTGGTAGGTTTCCGCAGACTTCAAGCATTTACGGCTTGGCAAAACGGTCGGCGTTTGCGCCGGCCGTTTTTTTTCGCGCTTTTTTTCATTGCCCTACGACCTGCAGCAAACTGCTGATTTTTTTGTCGTTGTTCGATTAATGAACAATATCAGCCAGTGCTTTCCGGGTTTCGCAACTTATTGGCAAACAACGCAATATCTCCAAACTTACCACCGCCTGGGTCGCTCCGCCGGCGAAACGCTCGAGGCTGAATGATTCTTGAACCGCCAAGTATTCGCATCGCCCCGGAAGTCGATTATCGAGGCTGATGTAATCTATTGACTATCGCATAATTACCGAAATATAATCGGTAGCCGCCCATGGCACGACGATTGCGTAGCATATGCCCGAAATGGAGGGTATGCACATGAAATCGCACAACCTGAATTTAATTTTGGCCTCGGCCATCGTCATTCTATCGCTGTCTCAAACCGCTAATACCACGACCGCCGCCGATTTTTTGAATATCGGAGTATCGGTTAGGCAATATTCGCTGGCGAATGCCGGATTGGCGCTCGATAACGGGGTCGCCTCCGCTTACGCCAACCCGGCCGGTCTGGCCTACATCGATCGTTCCGGGGTTAGCCTGATGCATAACCTCTGGTATCAAGATATCGCCTACGATTATCTCGGGGCGGCCATACCTTTGGGGGCAAAAGGAGCGCTTGCTTTTTCGCTGACTTACCTTCATATGGGGCAAATAGCAGCCTACGATGAATATGATCAGCCTATAGGCAACCTGTCGCCCTACAGCATGGCTGGAATCATATCCTACGGCCGACGGGTGTCGGACAAACTTAACCTGGGCCTAAGCGGCAAACTCATAACCGAAAAAATCGCCGATATCCGGGCTACCGGCATGGCCGTCGATATCGGCGGCCGGCTTGGAATCGGCAATTTTGAGATAGGGGCTGCCATCGTCAATCTCGGTCCGGCCATGAAATATGCAGAGCAAAGCTTCAAATTGCCCATGTCTGGCTTGGTAAGCATCGCCTATAATCTGCCGACGTTGCCGACCAGCTTGGTTGCGGGAGTAAAGGCCCCCTTTGCCGACGTCGCCGTCGGGTCGGCGGGAATCGAGTATCGGGCAACGGACTTTTTGTATCTGCGAACCGGATATAGCGCCTCATCGGCCGCTCCTTCGGACAAGGGATTCGATTTGGGCCTGGGTGTTGCGTTTTTGGGCGGATCGCTGGATTATGCCTACAGCCCCGGGAAATATTTCGACGGCACCCATGCATTTTCGTTTACTTTCAGTTTCGGCCGGCAACGAACGCCGTATGTATCTGCGGGGTCGAAAACAAAAGCAGGCTTATCCGAGCAATCCCTTACAAGCCAAGTGAAACCCGAGGCGCCGGAGGTGAACCCGATTCAGGCTCCGCAACCGCAGGAATACCCCCCAGCTGTCAATGAAACGAAGTCAAGCACGGTCGAAGACGCTGTTGGAAAGCAAGAAATGACAACGCCCCCTGCCACTCTGCAAGTTCAAGATCAATCGGGAACGGCGGCAAAGCCTGTTTATGTAGTGAGCGCCGGAAAATTCAGGGAAGCGGCCGGGGCAAGAACCCAAATGGACATGCTGGCGCGATTCGGCTTCGACGCCTCCACCGAGGTTTTGCCCGATGGTTTGATTCGTGTCTGGCTGCTTAAATCCGACAACAAGAAAAAGGCCGAAAAGCTTCTGGCCAAGGCGGACGCCAAAGGTTTGAATTGCCGGATCGAGATCGAATAAAGTCCGACTGATTACGACGCCTGGCGATACGGGTTCGGCCAAAAAATCAAATCGTATCCCCGATTCGTCTCTATTTTCGGTCAGCCCAATCTGGGATAAGCGCCGAAATAGATTCGAACTCCAAGCGTGGCATGGCAATCCGACAGAAAGCGACGACCGGGTAAGGTCGTCGCCTGTCAACCAACCGAATCGTTTTCGCCTGTATATCATCGGCCGTCGTTCTGTCATCGGTTTCCGCGCCAATATCCAAATC
>CAZHVC010000405.1:0-2172 GCA_964535765.1 uncultured Ignavibacteria bacterium
AGCAATCGAAAATCGAGGCGCGCGCCGAGGGTAAGGTGATGATGCAGGGGGTAAAGCATGTCAAAGGCAATACCGAGGGTGAGACTGTAGTGCTTTCGCGGGACGGCGAAATCCGCATAATCGATAGCCAAAAACGGACTCGGCAGAGATTCAAAGTTCCTTATGGCGCCAAACTCAAGGTGGCCGACGGCCAGGAAGTCACCAAGGAAACGGTGCTTTTCGAATGGGATCCCCATACGAACCTGATACTGACGGATAAAACAGGCACGATTCAGTTTATTGATATTATCGAAAACGTGACTTTCCGCGAAGAACTCGATGAATCGACAGGGCTTTCGGCAAGAATCATCGTCGAGCAGCGCGATAAATCTCTCCGCCCGCAGATTCAAATACTCAACGATTCCGGAAACAAGATCGCCGGCTACCCCATACCGATCGGGGCTAATCTTTTGGTCAAAGATGGCGATAAAGTCAAGGCGGGCGATCCGCTTGTAAAAATTCCGCGCGATATATTCAAAACGAAAGATATTACGGGCGGTTTGCCCCGTGTTGCCGAGCTGTTCGAAGCCAGACATCCGAAAGATCCGGCGGTCGTCAGCGAAATCGACGGCATAATCGAATACGGCAAGATCATCAGAGGCAACCAGCAGATACTGGTCCGCGGCGAACACGGGGACACCAGGGAATATCTGGTGCCTCACGGCAAGCATATGAGAGTTCATGACGGCGACCGGGTCAAGGCCGGCGAGAGACTCTGCGAAGGGCCGATTGATCCGCACGATATTCTGAGAATAAAGGGTCCGCATGACGTGCAGGAATACCTGGTGAATGAAATACAAGAGGTCTATCGGCTTCAGGGTGTCAAAATCAACGACAAGCATATCGAGGTGATAGTCCGCCAGATGCTGCAGAAGGTGAAAGTCGAGGATTCGGGTGACACCAATTTCCTCGAGGGAGAGGAGGTCGACCGCATCCGGTTTAACGACGAAAACGAGAGAATCAAATCGGAGGGCGGAGAACCGGCGAGATTCACCCCGCTTCTGATGGGAATAACCAAGGCATCGCTCTCAACCGAAAGCTTCATTTCGGCGGCGTCATTCCAAGAAACGACGCGGGTTTTGACTGAGGCGGCAATAAACGGCAAGCAAGATAATCTTCTTGGCCTGAAAGAGAACGTGATTATCGGCCATCTCATTCCGGCAGGCACAGGCCTCGAGAAATATCGCCGGATAGTGGTTGAAGGTGAAGAGCAACAGGCCGAGGCGAAAAAGGAAATAGAAACAATCGGCTAAAAATGGCTTGACACGAAATTTTAGAAATTTATATTAGTTGTTTATTTATGAGAATGGAGGAGTAGTTGCCGACAATAAATCAGCTTGTCAGAATGCCGAGGAAAAGTCTATCGGTCAAGCCGAAGACTCCGGCTTTGCGTTCATGCCCTCAGAAAAGAGGAGTTTGCACGCGCGTTTATACATCGACGCCGAAAAAGCCGAACTCCGCGCTGCGCAAAGTCGCTCGTGTCAGGCTGACCAACGGGATTGAAGTCACGGCTTATATTCCCGGCGAAGGGCACAACCTCCAGGAACACTCTATCGTGCTGATAAGAGGCGGTCGCGTCAAGGATCTGCCGGGAGTGCGCTATCATATAATCCGGGGCACGCTCGACACCGCCGGGGTGAACGACCGCAAGAAAAGTCGATCGAAATACGGCACAAAGAGGCCGAAAAAGTAAAAAGGTAGAGGATAACTTTGCCAAGGAAAAACGCTCCGCCGAAACGGGAAAGACTACCTGATCCGCGTTACAATTTACCGCTGGTTACCCAGTTCGTAAATTGCCTGATGAAACGCGGGAAGAAACAAACCGCCGAAAGGCTGTTTTATGGCGCGCTGGATATCGTTCAGGAAAAGACCGGTCAATCCGGTCTGGATGTTTTTCATAAGGCACTAAATAATGTAAAACCGCTGTTGGAGGTTAAGTCCCGCCGGGTGGGCGGCGCTAACTATCAAGTCCCTGTTGAGGTTCGGGCCGAAAGACGAACCGCTTTAGCAATCAGGTGGCTTATTGGTTACGCTTCAGGGCGACCCGAAAAAGGCATGGCGCAAAAACTGGCCATGGAAATCGTCGCCGCCTCGAAAAATGAGGGCGCCGCTATCAAGAAAAAAGAAGACACC